>JAHEBY010000229.1 GCA_024642025.1 Comamonadaceae bacterium
ACAAGGGTGTGTCCTGTCTGCTGCTGATGGACAAGGGCCAGCTGGCTGGCATCATCACCGATCGGGATTTGCGCAATCGGGTTTTGGCGAAAGACCTGAATCCTTCCCGCCCGGTTGCAGATATTGCTACCCGCGAGCCCATGACAGTCAATGTCAACAGCCCGGCATTCGAGGCGCTGTTGTTGATGGCGCGCCACAACATTCATCATGTTCCTGTGACCGACGGGGCAGAGACCGTGGGCGTCGTTAGCGCCTCGGATTTGACAGAGCAACAGACCAACTCGGCGGTTTATCTCGCCAGTGATATTCACAGGCAGAGCTCACTCGAAGGGCTGGTTCGGATCAGCACCCAGATCAAGCAGCTGCAACAAAGTCTGGCTGCGGCAGACGTCAGCGCCTACAGCACGGCGCATATCATCACAGCGCTCACGGACGCCTTTACGGTGCGGTTGATTCAACTGGCTGAGTCCGAGCTGGGTCCGGCACCCGTCGCGTATGTTTGGGCGGCGGCCGGCTCACAAGCCCGCAACGAACAAACTGCCAAGTCCGACCAGGACAATTGTCTGATTCTTGACGACCGTTACGATGAGGCGGTTCACGGTGAGTATTTTCGAAACTTCACCAAGGCGGTTTGCGACGGGCTGGACGCTTGTGGATATATCCATTGCCCGGGCGAAATGATGGCCATGACAGATACATGGCGCCAACCAAAAAAAAGGTGGACGCAATATTTTCATAAGTGGGTAGATCAGCCAGAACCCAAGGCCTTGATGTTGACCTGTGTTTTTTTTGATCTTCGCGCCATCCATGGTGACGCAGAACTATTGGCGGACCTCCGGCGAGACGTATTGCAAAGTACCAAGAGCAACAGTTTGTTTTTGGCCCACATGGTTGGCAATGCGCTCAAGCACCGCCCACCATTGAGCATGTTTGGAAATATTGCATTGATACGCGACGAGGAGCACCAGGGAACAATTGACCTGAAACACACTGCCATCGTGCCAATTGTTGACCTTGCTCGCGTCTATGCGCTTGCCGACGGGATTGATGCTGTAAATACGAGTGATCGTCTGGCCGTTGCAGCCCAGCGCGGCGAAATCAGTAAGGAAAGTGCGCGAGATCTAAGTGAGGCCCTGGAATTCATGTCCCGCCTGCGCATTGATCACCAGGCGCGCCAAATTCGCGCCGACAAATTACCCGACAACTTCTTGGCACTGGAGGAGCTGTCAAATTTCGAGCGCAGCCATCTCAAGACAGCATTTCACGTGATCCAGACGCTCCAGAGTGTTCTCGGACAACGCTACCAATCCGGTCGGTTCTAGCGTTTGCGAACTTTTCCGTGACTCAATACTTGAGTCTGGCGAAATACGACTTTTGGCTTGCCTCGCGTGCAGCGCGCAGCGTCGAGATGCCCATTTCTTCAAGCAACGGGAGAAGGCGAAGCAGTACTTCGGCCGTGACCATGGCATCTCCCAAGGCCGTATGGCGTGCAGTCACTGGCACATTGAATCGCTCGGCAATCGCCTCAAGTCGATGTGAATTCTGATTGGGATGGACCACCGCAGACAGAAGCAATGTGTCCAGCACAGGCTGATGAAAGGTCAAACCGGTAGCGGCTTCTTTGAGTTGCAGGAACCGCATGTCAAATGCGGCATTGTGCGCGACGAAAATCGTATCTTGTGAGAAGGCGTGAAACGCTGGCAAAACCTTGATGATCCCGGGTCTGCCGGTCACCATATCCTGAGTGATGCCGTGAATGGGAATCGATGCGCTGGGGATGGGGCGCCCTGGATCGACCAATTGGTCGAAATATTCTCCGCGCAAGACCCTGCCATTTACAACTCGAACAGCACCGATCTGAATGATTTCATCCCCACCCGATGGATTCAACCCCGTGGTTTCGGTGTCAAACACTGTGAAGCTCAAGGAGGACAACGGCTGGTCTTCGAGCAGACGACTTTCGTTCGTTACCTGAAAAAGGTCAAAGTCATAAAACTCGGGTCGGCTGTCGCCTGGCAACGTCGGAGGTGGGGCGTCGCTCTCAAGCCCGTTAACCAACGGAAGGTTCAACCGGAAGAGCGCTTCATGGCGTGCGCGATCGCGCACGACATCCAGCTTGCCACCGTGGCGCGTCAACACGTCCCGCACGCTCAAGGGCGAACCTCCTCCCTCGACCTGCATGGCGTCAAGTTGCCAACTCATCATCGTTTCCGTGCTCACCGCGTCGCCCGACCATATAAGGTCGAGTTGTCCCCAGCCATCAAGAGCGGTCAAGCGCAACTGAAACAGTTTGACATCGAATTCGCTTGCAACACGGCCCGCCAAAAATGCGATTGCCTGCAACAGGGAATAGCTGTCTACACGCAGCCAGGCGTCTTCGTCGGAGACCAGAAGCTTGACCGGTTGCTGGCATCGCGTCTCCATGAACGGAAGCGCAACAGCTAGAAAATCTGCAACTTGCATGGCCTCCAAATGCGCCCAGACCTGACTACTGCTGGCACTTTGTGCGGCCATACTGGCCAGGTTCGAGCGAAGGTTCGCCAATTCGCCCTTGAGGTCACGCACAATCGCCTGAAGATTGACCAGATCGCTTGGTGCCTGGCTCAGCCTTTCAACCAAAAGGCTGGTGGCCGCCAGACTGGATTCGCTTCGCTCTGTCAGTCTGCGATAGACATTGCCGCGATTTGAATCGTCCTCGAACGCACGGGTCACGTTTTCAAGGGTCAATATAAAGCCGGTCAGGTCGCGAGTATCCCCGTAGTCTGCATCCGTTCCGTGAATGGCTGCCATGTGAATGCGAAGGAGTTGCCCGGATTTGGTTGAAGTCAGGAACTGGGTTGAAGGCCCGCTGGCTCCACGGGCCAGACGATGACGGATGGTCTGCATACCATGCGTGATAAGCGGCTGACTTAAAACGGAATAGATGGATCGCCCAATACCAATGACTTCAACCGCGCCCGTTAGATCGGGGGTCCTTGAAAAGGCCTTGAATTGCAGGCGTGCACGATTGTTGTACAGCACAATGCGGCCGTCTGTGTTGCAGACCACGATGCTTTGTTTCAGGTCGGAGATCAGCGAAGCGAGACGATTCCGCTCGGCTTGAAGTTTCTCGCCCGCAGCCGCTATCTGCCGTTCAACGTCGACGCGCAGGGCATCTCGCTGCTGCGCCAGGTCGTTGATTGCCGCCGACAACTCGGGCCATTGGGTTGATCCCGCGGGTATCAAAGCGCCCGGTGCTTCGGATTTTTGCAGAATTCGGGTTTGCTCCAGCAGACGCGCGGGCGTCGAAAGGTAGTCGAGGATGAACTGTCTTGCGACCAGTGCCGTCACCCCAATCGCTAGCGCCCAGCTCAAACCGACCAGCACCGCACGCGGCGCCAAGATGGCGATTACGGTCTCCCGCTCTTGGGGCTCCAGAGTGGAGCCCACCATGGCGATCGTCAGCAGTGCCCAGCCTATCAGGGCCAGTCCAACCCATGCGATAACCAACAGGAAGCGGCGGTTGCGTCTCATGGATGAACTGTGACGAGTGGATCAACTCGTTGGCTTGGCGCCGATATGCGCTTGGCGCGCCAGTGCAAAACTCAGCAGAAATTTGCTCCAAATGGTTGTGCCTGCGATAGCACTCCATGTGCTGTAAGTGAGCAGCCCCAGCACGACGGAGATGATGACGCCGACGATGACTATGCCCGCAACCAGGTTGATTGCCATTTCATAGCGTGCGTATTTCGCAGGATCAGGAGGGGACATGCCCCTCTTGATTGCGACTTCCGAGTAGTCGCGCCGCACAATGATGCGCCATGCGCGGCGCAACCAGAAAAAAGCAATGGGAAACAATGCCAGAAACAAAATCCAGGTCAAAGCCACGCTGATATCAAAAACCATCCGGGATCTCCAAAATAGGCTCAAGCGGGATGTACTCCGCACAGCCTCGCATCAGGACAAAAGCCCTGCCAACGAAGTCGACAGGGCTTTTGTTGGGCTTGCCCAAGCTGGGGCAAGCTTTAGTTTACAAAATGCTTCCGCTTAGTGGGCGCCATCCACCAGCTTGGAGCCGCGAGGAATACGCACAGCCTCGACCATCGCCTGGATGTGCGCTGGGGGCTCTTTGGTTACCTTGTCGACCAGGAAAGCTACAACAAAGTTCACCAAGGCGCCAACGGCACCAAAAGCTTCAGGCGTGATACCGAAGAAGCTGTTTGCGCCGCCAATCATGGGCAGGAACTCCGTGCCTTTGATGAACAAAATGCCTTTATGGGCGAACACGTAAAACAATGTGACGAACAGGCCAGCCAGCATGCCGGCGATGGCGCCTTCCTTGTTCATCTTCTTGCTGAAGATACCCATCATGATGGCTGGGAACAGAGAGCTGGCAGCAATACCGAAGGCCAAGGCCACAGTGCCCGCCGCAAACCCTGGTGGATTCAACCCCAGGTATCCGGAAATCACAATGGCCACAGCCATGGAGATTTTTCCGGCCATCAACTCGCCTTTTTCACTAATGTTGGGATTGAAAATACCCTTTACCAAGTCGTGCGAAACGGCGGAAGAAATTGCCATCAGCAATCCTGCCGCTGTGGACAGAGCAGCAGCCAGACCCCCCGCAGCAACAAGTGCAATCACCCAATCTGGCAACAAGGCAATTTCCGGATTCGCCAGCACGATGATGTCGGCGTTGACGTCAAGCTCGTTACCCTTCCAGCCGGCGGCCTCAGCTTTTTTAAGCACTTCTGGGTTTTTCGTTTTGTCGTTGTAGTACTGGATGCGGCCATCGCCGTTCTTGTCCTGGAACTTCAACAAGCCAGTTTTTTCCCAGCGCTTCATCCAGTCAGGACGCTTCTCGTACTCAATATTGGAGTCTGCAGCATACGGGTCGGCATTTTGCATGACGACGCCCGGCGTAATGGTGCGAATCAGGTTGGTTTTTGCCATGGCTGCCACTGCTGGAGCGGTGGTGTAAAGAATGGCAATGAATACCAGCGCCCAT
>JAHEBY010000230.1 GCA_024642025.1 Comamonadaceae bacterium
TTACTACTAAATCAATAGCTATATTTTCATATTTAACGAGGTCTACTGGTCATTTTTATATCAAGCAATAGACTGATTTCCTGGCCCTCCCAGTGAAGGCATTACAGCGCTTCAAGCGATCTGAGCAAGTTGCCGCTTGATACGGGCTTGGTTAGCAACAGCAAGTCATGGCGCAAGGCGTCCGAACGAAGATCGGCGTTGGTCTCCCCGCTGAGAAGAAGCACTTTCTTGCCTCGGTTGCGCAGCTGAATGGCTACATCCATGCCGGAGGCACCTTCGGGTAGCCGCACATCACAAATGGCAACCTGTCCAAACCAGGCGTTTCGCAAGGCCTCATCGGCGGTTCGAACGTGCTGAACCTGAAGACCCCAAGACTGCAGCAATTGGCACATGGCGGTTGCAACCAGACAATCGTCTTCAACCAGAAGAACAGTTTTCGAGGTGAGTCCTGGCGAAAGCCATTCTGACGCTGGTTGGATTTGTAACGCCAGGCTACTTTCACCCGATTCCTTGTGCTGTATGGCGCCGCTCGCGCTCTCAGTTGACGTGAAGCGCGGCGCCACGGGCAGAGCGACAGTCATACACGTGCCCTGCCCCGGCGCCGACCTCACCGCAATACTTCCCTTCATCAGAAGCACGAATCGCCTGGAGATCGCCAACCCCAGACCCAGCCCGCTTTGACGATCCCGCCCCTGGTTCTGCAACTGCACAAATTCTTCGAAAATCTTGCTCTGGGCATCGCGGGCAATTCCCTTTCCGGCATCACGAACCTGGAGCCTCCAGACATTCTGACCCCGACGCGTGGCCACCACCACGATCGAGTTTGGCGGAGAGAATTTGATTGCGTTGTCCAGCAAATTCGACAGTACCCGCCTGAGCATCAGATCATCCGCCATCACATAGGTGCCGGCCTTGACCAGCGCAACAATGCGCAGCCCAGCGCGTTCGGCAGCAGCACTGTGCTGCAAAATGAGACTACGGACAAGGGACGCGATTTCAACTGGCCTGATGTCCGCCTCGACCACGCCCGAGTCCATACGCGTCAAGTCCAGTACCTGCGAGAGCAATTCATCAAGTGCACGCCAGGATTGCCGGATGCCTTCCACTGCATGTTGAGCCACCTCATCCCCCGCACTGCGGCTGAGCCTGGCGAGTGGATCCAGGTAAAGTCCAATAGCGTGCACAGGCTGCCGCAAATCGTGGCTGACTGCCGCGAAGAATCGGGATTTGGCCAATCCCACATCGGCAACTGCATTGGCCGCCCGCTCGGCACGCTGCTGTTGCTCTTGCCGGGCTAAAAGAATGCGCTCTTGTATCCGGCACATGGAAACGATGCAGAGCGTCATCAGTACACCACCTGCGCCAAGCAGTGTCAGGATCACGCTGCCCTGTGAGCCCTCAACCAAAAACCGTATGGAGGTTGGCAAAACCGCCAGGCAGACAGCTACCATGGTGCGCACGTAGTCGCCTGTCAGGGGTACCGCCAGCAAGGCAGCGCATCCCAGAAGATAGATTCCCAGCACAGCCTGCATGGCCACGTCATCTGGCACATACAGGAAATAACATGAACTCCCAATGAATCCTGTCAGCGCCCACAAGTAGTATCGATACGTGCGCCGTCGGCTGGCGGCGGGAAGCGCCAGAAACCACGGACGCGAGATATGCCACAAACGCAGGCTGCGAATACTTGCAACGACTGCGAACCAGATGAATGTCTGCTGCCAGGGCAGCACTGTGGAGAAGATCAGTGCGCACAGTAAATCGCTGACCCGCAACATCGAGAAGGCGAAGGGCGTTTGCGACCTTTCTTCCCCGTTGTTGTGCTGCGTCTGGGTGATTGTGTCCGTCACAAGACGTCGAGATTTATTTGCGCAGCCTGGGTACGGTTGCTCACCTTGAGCGTCCGGAAAATCTCGGTCATATGATTCTTCACGGTGCCTTCACTGATGCCCAAGGTGCTGGCAATCATTTTGTTGCTCATGCCCTGACGAAGCAGGCCACGAACCTCCTCCAGGCGCGGCGTCAATGCCATATCCGAGATCCCGGTCGTTCCAGTGCCCTCCAAAAAGGGCAACTTCGTGCCTGTCATGGCTGCCTCAATGGCGGCGCGCATGTGCTCGGAATTCCCGCTTTTTGGCACAAAGGCGTATACCGTGGCAATGTCCAATGTTCGGCGCACCACATCCGGCGAGGTAAGCGCAGAAACCACCACCAAGGGCAATGCCGGCGTCTGCCGTGCAAGCTCAGCCAGACGTGAGCCCTTGTCCATCCCTGGCATGTTCAGGTCAACGACAGCCAGATTGATCTCAGGATTCGAACGGATCTCGCGCAGCATGGAATCGGCATCGCTAGCTTCACGAAATTTCGTTTCACCCAAAATGCTGGCGAGCAATAACCGGATTCCATCGCGCACCAATGCGTGGTCGTCTGCGATCAGCAAGGTCATCACCCTGCTGTTACCGGCTGTAGATAGTGGTGTCTGTCCCATATGACGTTCTCACCTTTTCATCTTAGCGGCTCCGACAACCTCATTGCTGTGTGAAATTAGTCACCCTTCCTGACGTAATGTCACCAATGGGACACAGGAAACGGAGCAGCGACATCTTTCAGACCTGTTGCCTCCGAATAACCCGAATGCCTTTGTGACCATTGCATCCCGAAGTCTGCCGTCGGGTTGCGTTAAAGCCATGACTAATTTCACCTTTTCCAAATTCAGCGCGATGGATAAATTCAACCGATCCGTTCGCAGATTGCCGCTGGTTTCATCTGTTTCTGCGGTACGGATCACCCGTTGAACTACTGAGGGAGAACATCATGAATCACATAGGCCTATCGGAGGCGACCACACTGGGCCAGCTGACGAGCAGCGAGCCCGGTACCCGGCGCAAAGTGGGGCGCTTTCGAGAAACGCGCCGCATCAGAGCGGTGCGCGGCGCATTCCGGATCCTGAGCAAAGTAACGCCAAAAATTGCCGCAAAGATCGCCTATGGCATTTTGGCAAAACCACCCCGATCACGTGAGATGGGCTGGCAAATCGAACTACGCGAAAAAGCGCAAACCCATCGACTCTGTGTCGGGGGGAATGACGTCATGGTCTATGAGTGGGGAACGGGGCCTACAGTCTTGATGGTGCATGGCTGGGGCGCACGCGCCACACACATTGGCAAGATGATCGACCCCTTGGTCGCCACCGGGTTTCGCGTTGTCTCCTTTGACGCGCCCGCACACGGCAATTCATCCGGCAGGTCAACCGACCTGATTGAATTTGCCGGGGCTGTCGCCTCCGTTGCACAGCATGCCGGGCCAATTCATACTCTCATCGCTCACTCGTTCGGGGTAGCCATGGCACTCTTTGCGCGGCGTGACTGGGGGCTCGAGGTTAAAAATCAGGTCCTGATATCGTCGTTTGACCACTGCAAATGGTTTACCGAGGCGTTTCGCACCTACATCGGCATTGAAGCCAATGTAATGGACTCAGCACGCCAGATGATGGTCGAGCGCTATTCGGGGCGTCTGGATTGGGAGCGCATGTCTGTGGTCGAAATGTTGCGTCGCACCGGGGAACCTACGTTGATCATTCATGACAAGTTTGACGCAGAGATTCCCTACCAACACAGTCTGTCGCTTTTACAGGCGGCTCCCCACGCGCGAATGTTTGCAACCAGTGGATTGGGGCATCACCGCCTGCTAGGCAACTCTGACGTTATTGAGTCGGTGGTGCAATTTGCATGTGGCGAAAATTCTCCCGAATTTCGCGAGATGCCGTGACAACAACGGTGCTCGGGGGCGCGGCGCCGGGGGGGTGTCGAATTGCTTCAAAAACAGTAGCTAGTTACGCATATTCGTAGAGGACTAGCGCCGTATTTCGTTGCCAAAGATTGTCGCTTGGTGGCTTGGCGACGATGAACTACAGCTACGGATACCGCCGCACAATCGACTCGGCCACGCAAACCGGCTTGTCGGCGCCCTCACGCTGCATCGCCACTTCCCAGATCATCTGCACGCCGTTGTTGTCTATCGGGTCGCACTGCAGCAGCTTCATGCGGGCGCGCAGGCGGCTGCCCACGGGCACCGGGGCCATGAATCGAACCTTGTTGAGGCCATAGTTCACGCCCATTTTTGATTCGGCAATGTCAAACGACGATTCAAAAAACTTCGGAATCAGCGACAGCGTGAGAAAACCATGCGCAATCGGCCCGCCGAAAGGGCCCGCCTTGGCGCGCTCCACATCCACATGGATCCACTGGTGGTCGCCCGTGGCCTCGGCAAACTGGTTGATCTGCGCCTGGGTGATGGTGGTCCAGTCGCTCACGGCCACTTCCTGGCCCGCCAGGGCTGCCAGTTCAGCCAGCGTTTGAAATGTTCTCATTGAAATTCGCGTCTCAGGATTTTGTTTTTTGTTTTTCGAACGTCGCTCAGCTTGAGGCGTTTAACTATCCAGCCACTGGCAAATCGCCTGCCACTGCTCCAGATCTTTCTCGACCCGGCCAGGTGCCACGTCAAACACCGACAAGCCGCGCGCGGCGAGGTGAATGTAATTTTGGGTATCGCGCAAATAGCCTAGCACCGGCAGGCCCAGCGAATCCACAAAGGCATGCAATTTGTCTGCTGCAAGGGTGCGGCCGTCGACCCGCATGCCCACCAGCCCAACCTGGGTGTTTTCGGCGTGGCGGCTTTGGGCCAGTTCGTCCAAAAAGGCGCGCGTGGCAAAAATATCAAAAACACTGGGTTGCAAGGGCACGATGACCTTGGTCGCCACCTTCAGCACCGCCTTGAGGCGCGCGCCATGCAAGCCGGCCGGCGTGTCCAGCACCATGTGCGAGGTGCCTTTGGGCGCGCGGGGCGTCTGGTCTTCGCCCAGATCCCAGGTGCTGATGGGCCGGGCCGACGCCGGGCGCAAACCCAGCCACAGACCTGACGACAGTTGCCGGTCGGCGTCGCCCAGCATCACCGAGTGCCCTTTGGAG
>JAHEBY010000231.1:0-1574 GCA_024642025.1 Comamonadaceae bacterium
CGCCAACGCCAACGCCAACGCCAACGCCAACGCCAACGCCAACGCCAACGCCAACGCCGGCACCAGCACCAGCACCAGCACCAGCACCAGCACCAGCACCAGCACCAGCACCAGCACCAGCACCAGCACCAGCACCAGCACCAGCACCAGCACCAGCACCTACTGGTGCCAGGCAGTTCACGCTGACCAGTTCAACCGCGTCGGGTCTGAAGGCGTTTTGCCTTGGTTACGCATTTCGTAAGGGAGACGTGCTTTCCGGTCAGACTTTGATATCGTCGGCCGGAAATATTCAAGTGACACCCAAGAACCGTTGGGCAGACGGATCTTTGAAATTCGCGGTGATTGCGGGTACCGTTGCACTGCCCGCCAATACTCCCGTGACGGTCGCATTGTCAGTCGGAAGTCCTAGTGCAACTCCGGCATTAACTATCTCAAATCTTGTGGCAACTGGAATCACGGCCTCGGTTGCTTGCGGTGCGTTCGGAACCGCGTACTGGGGTGCGGCCGATTGGAGCAGTCCGTTTCAGTCTTGGGTCAGTGGGCCGCAAATGTCTTCATGGATTTATCGCAAAGCCGTAGGCTCTGATGCACATTTGGTTGCATGGCTGGAGGTTCGGCTTTTTGCGGACGGATCGGTTGAAGTTCTTCCCTGGATAGAAAACGGCTTCCTGCTCGTAGGGTCGCCGACCAACAAGTCTGCCACTTATACCTTTATGCTTGGCGGGTCACAACGATTTAGCGCCGCCATTGACTTACCGAACCATTGCCGAACACCCCTGGTATCCGGTACGGCAACTGCCTATTGGCTCAATACCGACCCGCAAGTAGTAGCCAAGCATGACACGACCTATTTGCAATCCACAGCATTGGTTCCTTCATATAGAGGGACCGTGTCACCAAGTTCGCCAATAGTGGACGCCCTGGTTACTACCTACACACCCTTGCAGCAGAGCAATCATTCTTCCGTTATGGGAACAACCGGCTACCATGGATCGATCGGACTACTTGCAGAATGGGATGTGCTTTACCTCACGAGCTCAAGCCAAAAGACCTATGCAAGTTTGATCTTCAACGCCTATAGCGCGGGTCGGTACGGGATCCACTTCCGAGATGAGACAACCAACAGGCCAGTGTTGTTTTCGAAATACCCTACGCTGGTAGCCGGGGGTGGTAACGGGATCAGAGACGTAGGATCCTCGTCGACTGACAATTACACCCCTAACGCTTCTGGATCAACTCCACCAACTTGGGCGCAAACCCACCATCCGTCTCTCGGCTTCATGGCCTATCTTGTAACGGGACGCTGGTACTTTATGGAAGAGGTCCAATTCGTTGCAACCACAAGTTATTTGAAAAACAGCAACGCAAATCGCCTCAACTCAAAAGGTGTCATTCAGAGTTCTGTGGGCGCGAACACTGAGAGGGGAGCTGCATGGGCATTCAGGTCACTGGCACAAGCGGCTTGCATCACCCCAGATGCCGACACCCCATTACGCGATGAACTCCTCGGATCGCTGCAGTCCAATGTCGATTGGTACCATAGTCGTTATGTGGCTCAGAACAATAACCCCTAT
>JAHEBY010000231.1:1584-4936 GCA_024642025.1 Comamonadaceae bacterium
GCCGCGATAGGCTATATGAAGGCGATGGAGCCGAACATTTCAGCAGCGAGCAGTCAGAGGCTTTCAGAGTTCTTTTCGTGGAAAGCAAAGAGCATTATCGGAAGACTTGGTGGGACATCTGCTTCAGATTTTCTTTACGCTGATGCTGCCCAGTACACAATTGCCGAGGCGCCGACCGATACCCCTAATTTTGACAACGGCACCGGGCCTTGGTACAGCAGTTGGGGAGCTGTCTATTCAGCGACGTTGAAAACATCCAACCCCGGCTCAGCACCTGGACTGCGGGGTGGAAATTTTCCAGATGCAACTAGTTACTGGGGCAATCTTCAACCCGCTATTGCCTATGCGGTCCAACATCAGGTGCCCGGAGCCGTTGAGGCCTACCAACGAATGACGTCCGCTGCAAATTGGGGTCAATTGGCATCTGGCTGGGACACTGGCCCCGTATGGGGAGTTAAGCCTCTCTGAAATTTAGAAATTTGGCGTGGCAAACTTGAGCCTCAATGACCCAGTGTTTGTGCCCTGTCCCTCAAATTTTGGACTTAGAAAAGAGGTTGAGTTCCTGTATACCCTTGGGAGTGGAAAGAGCAGTAATTCGGAGGTTGCTATTTTCTAGGTGCAAACCGTGTGTGCGTTGCGGTTGGCTGCTTCAGGTACGCCTGGGGGCGGCGTGATGGTCCCCGTTTGCAGTAACTCTGTGCTTTGGCTGCCGAGCTTAATTTATCTGATTTCTATATATAGAAGCGGGTGTTATCCACCAGTCATCGCAATCCCAAATTTGGGCAACTGGCGTCCACATTTGAACGCGTGACGAAATCTACGACGATCTCAACGCGTAGCGAAAAGCGCTTATCAGATCATGCCGCAAATCCGCATGACGCCAGTAGGCCATATGTAATACCCACCCGAAGGCACGACGGGTCTCGCTGAACGAAAGCCGAGCAGACCAAACCGCCCTAAACCATCCCGCAAGAAAACGCCACGACGGAAACAAGGCGCGCGAAGTCTTGCCAGGATAATGATGGCGTTCACGCGCTTCTTTGCTCATCAATGCGGTAGCTGTTTCGCTGTCCATGCGTCTGTAAAAAAGGTATTCCGAAAGTAGCACTGCTTTTCCCAGAAGAGCGATATGCCCAACAAGCACCACATCAGCGCCTGGGTAATGCTCGATCAGAGGCGTGCGGCTGAGAACCTCTTTGCGAACAACTCCGTTCATCATGTTGTTTAAAGCGAGTGTTTTACTTAACTGAATGAAACGCTCAACCCGATTTGCACTGTCCAAAGAGATATCATCTTGATAGTCCCTCGCGTCTGCGAGCGTTTCAACAAAAAGGCGGGTTCTCGGAGTTGCCAATGCCACATCGGGGTTTGCTTCGAGATATTCGACACAGCACGCAAGAAAGCCGGGCGCACACCAGTCGTTAGATGACGCCCATTTGAAATAACGCCCCTTAGCTGCTAAGAAAACAGCAGTGTAGTTGCCATTCGCGCCTATGTTGTGCGGCTGCCTGATGCCAATCACACGAGAGTCGCGCTTGGCATACTCCTGAATGATTGACCATGTTTCATCAGTCGATCCATTGTCACTCACGATAAGTTCGAAATCGCGATAGGTTTGGTTCAGCAGGCAGTCGATTGACGCATGTAGCGTACGCGCGGAATTGTAGGCAGGCATGCCGATACTTACGATGGGTTGTTTCTCGTCGCTCATGTCAAACCTACTTTTCTATCTGTTTAGAGCTTTTAACAAATTGAAGGGTGCATGTCTGGGTCATTTCCGAAATGATCTTGTATTTGTGTGAAAAATTTCCCTTGGTACTTCATTTGAACGGTGCATTTGGACCAGAAAAAAGTAGACTCACGCTACACAATGATGACCTCTCACCCGAGAATGTTGCTCGAATATTTCAAGGAAGATCCAGCAAATGACATCCGAGACCCCAGACAAGTTACATGTAACTACCCAATCACAGTGCAGATTTTGCAGTAGTGGGCTCCAACACATCTTCGTGGACCTCGGAATGTCACCTCTCTGTCAAAACCACATCACTGATACGCAGCTCAATTCAATGGAGCCGTTTTACCCGTTGAAAACATACGTTTGCAATGAATGCTTTCTGGTGCAGCTGGACGAGTTTGTCGCACCCGACAACATTTTCAGCGAATACGCCTATTTTTCCTCATATTCGGACAGTTGGGTTGCGCACGCTAAGAGCTATACCGAACTCGTGACGGGTCGCTTCGCATTGAACTCAACGTCAAAGGTCGTTGAGATCGCTAGCAACGATGGATACTTGCTTCAGCATTTTGTAGACAAGGGAATTCCCTGCCTCGGCATTGAGCCAGCGGCAAACGTAGCCGCGGAGGCAGTAGCCAAAGGCATCCCCTCGATTGTCAGATTTTTTGGCGTCGAAACGGCGCGTGAGGTCGCCAAGCAACGCGGCAAAGCAGACCTACTTCTTGGTAACAATGTGCTTGCACATGTCCCAGACTTAAACGATTTTGTCGCAGGAATGAAAATACTACTGGCCCCCAGCGGAGCCATCACCATGGAGTTTCCGCATTTGTTCCGCCTGATGCAGGAAAATCAGTTCGACACCATATATCACGAGCACTTCTCATATTTTTCTTTCATGACAGTTGAAAAGGTTTTTGCGGCGCACGGCATTAAGTTGTTTGACGTAGAAGAATTGACAACCCATGGTGGTTCATTGCGCATTTATGGGTGCCATATTGAGGACGACGCTAAACCCGTTAGTGAAAAATTAAAGGATTTGCGCGCCCGCGAATTCGCGGCGGGCTTCGGCCAGTTGAATACATACACCGGTTTTACGGAACAAGTGAAGGAAACAAAGCGCAACCTGCTTGAATTTTTGATCAGAACCAAACGGTCCGGTAAGTCCATTGTTGGCTATGGTGCGCCAGGAAAGGGGAATACATTGCTCAATTACTGTGGGATACGCCAAGATTTCCTCGACTATACGGTCGATAGAAATCCTTACAAAAAGGGGAAATTCACGCCCGGAACTCACATTCCAATCTACGATCCTGAAAAAATTCGGGAGACCAAACCTGACTATTTATTACTGCTACCGTGGAACTTGAAGGACGAGATCATGCAGCAAATGGCCTATATTCGGGAGTGGGGGGGGCAGTTTGTTGTGCCTATCCCTTCGGTGACGGTTTACTCTTGAAAATCCACGCGCAACAATATCTAAAAAAGGGAGGATTCGATGAGAGTTTTTGTTACGGGTGTTGAAGGTTACATTGGCAGTTTGCTCGCTCCGCTTTTGATGAAGTACGGCCACGAAGTTGTCGGCTCAGATACCGGATATTACCGAGACGGATGGCT
>JAHEBY010000232.1 GCA_024642025.1 Comamonadaceae bacterium
GCGCCGTCTCCTCAAGGATGCTGCTGGGGGCGTTGGCGCCGATATTGAAGACAAGCACGTCGATTGGACCCAGCGTGGACTCGATCTGCTCGACAAGGGCAACCACCTCTTCTTCCTTGCGCGCATCGCTGGCGAAACCATGGGCTACGCCGCCGTCGCCTTTTATCGCCTCCAGGAGGGGCTGCAACTTGTCCAGGCTGCGCCGCGTGACGGAAACGGCGTATCCTTCTCGCGCAAACCGGCGAGCGACGGCACCGCCGGTGGCGTCACCGGCTCCAACAATCAGGGCAACTTTTTCCATTCGCTTTTCATACGCTATTGTTTGTAATAAACCATCTGATGGGTTGTCACCAGCAGGTCTCCCGTTTCGCTCCAGAGCTGGCCACTGTGGTCGAAATATCCGTTTCGATAGGCCTGAGCTTGTGCCTGACCCAGCAAATAGTCAGACCCCATAGACTCCAGTTGATCGCTGTCTGTATGAAAGTAGATGCTCAGTGTCACGGTGCCGGCCGCAACGGGTGTGGCACGGCGCCGCCAGATCCGTGGGTAAAAAATATCCGACATCGCCGTCAAAGACGCAAAATCCAGTGGGCGAGGCGGGTTGTCACGCACCCAAAGTTGGGTGCGGCTGCTTTCGTGCTCTGCGCCATCCCATTGGGCCGGGAAACCACCTTCTGCGAAGCGAAGTTCATAGCGGTTAATCCACTCTACGCCGAAGGGCCCGTCGACGCGATTCACGTCGGCAGGGGCGGGAACCACAGGCGGGTTGCACTCGGTCGCGCCCCACGTCTCACGGCGAACCGCGGTGACCGCCGTGGCTGTGAGCACGGTTTCGCCATCCTGCTGCATGTCGATAACCCAATGTTGGGTAGACCGGTTGGTTCGCGCGGGCCTTGCAGTGATTGAGAACGGACCATCCGCGACCGCCGCACAGAAATTGACTGTCAGCGCTGCAGGGTCGCCAAGGCGCTTGGGGTGAAGGAGGACCGCTTGAATGGCCTGTGCAGCGGTGACACCACCAAACGGGCCCACCATATTGCCGTAGGCGGCGCTGGTGTGGCCTGCAAAGCCATCGTCGCTGGCTTGGGTCAACGCAACAGCCTGATCAAAAAGGGTTGGTGACTCCATGGGGCTATACAGATTCGCGCAAATTTCAGACGCGCTCAAAAATCCCTGCTGCGCCCTGCCCCATGCCCACGCACATGGTGACCATGCCGTACTTGAGCTTTTTGCGTTGAAGTGCGTGAATGACCGTTGCCGAGCGGATCGCACCGGTAGCGCCCAAGGGGTGGCCCAAGGCAATGGCGCCGCCCATGGGATTGACCTTGGACGGGTCAAGACCCAAGGTGTTCATGACTGCCAGAGACTGGGCAGCAAAGGCTTCATTCAGCTCGATCCAGTCCATGTCTTCGTGCTTTAGTCCCGCGTATTTCAGCGCCGCGGGAATGGCTTCGATGGGGCCAATGCCCATGATGTGCGGTGGCACGCCCTTGCTCGCGTAGCTGACAAAACGCGCCAGTGGCTTGAGGCCAAACTGTTTGACTGCCGCTTCGCTGGCCAGAATCAAGGCACCCGCGCCGTCCGACGTTTGCGAGCTGTTACCGGCGGTGACCGAACCGCGCGCGGAAAACACAGTGCGCAGTTTGGCCAGGCCTTCCACGGTAGTGTCTGGCCTGGCGCCCTCGTCGATATTCACGGTGCGCTGGGTTTTGGTCACTTCTGCTGATTCGAGGTTGACCGAACTGTCAGTCACATCCACCGGGGTAATCTCGGACGCAAACTCGCCGGCCTTCATGGCTGCAAGCGCCTTCATGTGCGATTTGTAGGCGAACTCGTCCTGCGCGTCGCGGCTGACTTTCCACTGCTGGGCGACCTTTTCTGCCGTCAGACCCATGCCGTAAGCGATACCATAGCTTTCGATATCGTCCGGGTTCGAAAAGATGGTGGGCGAAAGGCTGGGCGAGTTGCCCATCATGGGCACCATGCTCATGCTCTCGGTGCCCGCAGCAATCATTACGTCGGCCTCACCCACACGGATGCGATCAGCGGCCATTTGCACAGCTGACAGGCCGGACGCACAAAAACGATTGACGGTGATGCCACCCACGCTCTTGGGCAGACCGGCCAGCACAGCGCCAATGCGCGCCACGTTAAGACCTTGCGCGCCTTCGGGGATGGCACAGCCGCAGATCACATCTTCAACTGCCTTCGGGTCGAGGCCGGGCACTTGCGCCATGGCAGCGCGCAGCGCAGTGGCCAACAGGTCGTCCGGACGGGTGTTGCGGAAATAGCCTCGATGCGAGCGCCCGATTGGGGTGCGGGTTGCGGCAACGATGTAGGCTTCTTGAACTTGTTTCATGGTGGTCACTTCAAAGAGTCGGCTGCGCCGTGGCTGCAGCGGGAGTTAAAAGTTGTGGCGATACGTGAAATTGCACGCAAGTCATCACGGTTTGGCGCCGCCCATACGGCTCCAGTCGACTATGTCATCTTCGATGGCCTTGGTCAGCGCATCGAGCACGGGGGCCCGCAATCGCAACTTGGTGGCGGTAAAGGCCTTGGGATCAGCCTTCTTGAGGCGTTGCACCTGCGCTTGCGTGGCCGCCGACAACGCGTCTGGTGCCACCACGGCATCCAGCAGGCCCGCAGCTACTGCTTCTGCACCACTGTAGGCGAGGCCCGTCGCACCGACAAGATGAACATGCGTAGGCGCTAGACGCTGTCGACAAATCTCGATCGCAAAGTGCGGCAGCGTCATGCCTATCAGCACTTCATTGGCCTGCACCGTGGCGCCCTGCACCAGGCCCACGCGTACATCAGCGCACTGCAACAGGAACGCGCCCATGGCAATCGCGTGCCCCGATGCTGCAGCCACCACAGGTTGTGGATGTGCCAACAGGCGCCGCGCCAAGTGCGCGCCGCCTGTCAGCATTTTCAAGGTCTCGCGTGGATCACCGGCTTTGAAGACCGACAGGTCAAATCCGCCCGAAAACATGCCGGGCCGACCGGTCAACACCACGATCGCTTTGTCGGCCTCAGCGCGGTCCAGCGCGGCATTGAGGGCATCAAGCATGCGCGGACTCATGACGTTGGCTTTGCCATCGTTCATGGTCAAGGTTGCGGTGCCGTCGTGCAAGGTGTAGTCCAGAATCGAGTCCATATTGCGTTCTCCTTGGGCGTGATTCAATGCGTTGATCCGAAGGGATTCGGGCCGGATCCTAGTTACGGACCGGTTTGCCAGTGCTCAACATCCCCATGATGCGTTCCTGGGTCTTGGGGTGGGTCAGCAAACTGCAAAACGCCTGCCGCTCCAGCGTCATGATGTATTCCTCCGTGACCAGGGTGTTGGTATCCACGTCACCTCCGGTCACCACGCCGGCAATCAGACTGGCGATATGAAAGTCATGCGCGCTGATGAAGCCACCGTCGCGCATGTTGACCAACTGCCCCTGAATCGTGGCCTTTCCGTTGCGCCCCGCCACCGGAAACTGGCGCCGGTGCGGCGGCCTGTAACCTGCATTGAACATGGCTTTGACCTCATTCAACGCCACATAGAGCAGCTCATCTTTATTGGGCACAATGACATCGCTGTGCAACACGTAGCCAATCTTGCGGCTTTCAATGGCGCTTGTGCCCACCTTGGCCATGGCCGCCGCAGTGAAACCCTCAGTGACGAACTTGAGCAGGTCTTTGTCGGTTGAAGTCTCGGCATTTTCAGCAGCACGACGCGCAATGTAGGCCAGTCCGCCCGCACCGGGCACCAGACCGACGCCGACCTCCACCAGGCCGATGTAACTCTCCATCGCCACCACGCGGCGCGCGGAATACACTGCCATTTCGCAGCCGCCGCCCAGTGCCAGGCCACGAATGGCAGACACGACCGGCACATTGGCATAACGCAGGCGCAACATGGTCTGCTGCAAATGGTGTTCGGCCTCGTCAATGGCGCTCACGCCGACCGCCATAAAAGCAGGCAACATGGCCTGCAAATCTGCACCGGCACTAAAGGGGTCGTCTCCCGACCAAATCACCACGCCCTGATAGTTATGCTCAGCGAGTTCAACGGCCTTTTGCAACCCTTCAGCGACTTCGGGACTAATGGCGTGCATCTTGGTTTTGAGGCTCGCGATGAGCACCTCATCATCCAGCGTCCATAGCCGGATCGAGTCATCCTCATGCAGCGTTTTGCCTGCAGTGGCGAAGTCTTGCGAACCGTCGCCCAAAATGCGCTCGGGGAAATGCTGACGCGTATAAACCGGTAGGCGGCGACGGGGCACAAACTTGCCCGCAGACACGCTCCAGGAGCCTTTTGGTGTGTGCACGCCACCCGCTTCGGCGACCGGGCCTTTAAAAACCCAGTCTGGCAGTGGAGCCTTGCAAAGTGCCTTGCCGGTGTCGATGTCTTCCTGAACCATTTTGGCCACTTCAAGCCAACCGGCCTCCTGCCAAAGCTCGAACGGTCCCTGGCTCAAACCAAAGCCCCAGCGCATGGCCTGATCCACATCGCGTGCGTTGTCCGCAATCGTAGCCAAGTGCAGTGCGGCGTAATGAAAGCCGTTGCGCAGGATCGCCCACAAGAACTGGCCCTGTGCACCCTCACTCGCTCGCAGCAGCTTCAGGCGCTCGGCAGCGGGCTTCTTGAGCATGCGGCCATAGACCTCATCTGCTTTCTGGCCGCCTGCAACGTAATCCTTGGTGGTGACGTCAAACCGCAGCACATCGCGGCCGACCTTCTTGTAGAACCCGGCTTTGGTTTTCTGGCCCAGGTTACCCATATCGATGAGCGTTTGCAGCACTTTGGGCGTGGCAAAGCTGGAATAGAACGGGTCGGATTTTTCGTCGAGATTGTCCTGCAGCGTTTTGACTACGTGCGCCATGGTGTCCAAGCCGACCACGTCGGCAGTACGGAACGTGCCCGAGCTGGCGCGACCCAGCTTCT
>JAHEBY010000233.1 GCA_024642025.1 Comamonadaceae bacterium
CGTGCGGCCGACATGAACGCGCTGATCGCCCGGGCTGTTTCGTCCCGCGCAAAGGAAGACTGACCCTATGAAGACGCCTCGAGCACGGGTTGCCAGGCGCCCCGTGCATGGGGTGCTTCTGTTGGACAAGCCGCTGTACTGGTCCAGCAATGACGCTTTGCAAAAGGTGAAATGGTTGCTGCGCGCTGAAAAGGCGGGTCACACTGGCACGCTCGACCCGCTGGCGACGGGCGTTCTGCCACTTTGTTTTGGCGCAGCCACCAAATTCAGTCAGCTCCAGCTTGATGCAGACAAAACTTATGAGGCCGTGGTACAGCTGGGCGTCAAAACCACGACCGGTGATGCCGAAGGCGAGGTAGTGCAGTCGCGCCCGGTCAAGCTGGTAGCAGGCGATCTGGAGCGCGTAACCCGTCAATTTACTGGCCCCATTTCGCAAGTGCCACCCATGCACAGTGCATTGAAGAAGGACGGCAAGGCGCTGTACGAATACGCCCGTGCAGGTATTGAAGTGGAACGCATGCCGCGGAATGTCACCATTCATTCACTTTTAATGGAAATAATGCCATCAGCCCCCGCTGATATTGCGTCACCAGCTATTAAAATGATAGTTAAATGCAGTAAGGGAACCTACATTCGCACGCTGGGCGAGGATGTGGGCGAGGCCTTGGGCTGCGGCGCCCACCTGAGCGCACTGCGCCGCTCGGAGACCGGTGGTTTTGATGTGAAAGACAGTGTGACCCTTGAAGCCCTTGAAGCGATGACCGAAGACGAGCGCCGCGCCTGCGTGCAGCCGGTCGATGCGCTGTTGAAAGGTCATGTCCGGGTTGTACTGGGCGAAGACGATGCCGCCAGGTTTCTGAGCGGCCTGCGCCGCAGGGGGAGCTGGGCCGACGCCGGGCAGGTGGCCGTTTACGGTCCTCCGGCGCAAGGCGATGACCCCTTGGCGTCGACCCTGTTGGGCACTGCGCTCATCAAGGCTGGTGAACTGATACCTACACGCCTGTTGAACCCGCTGGAAGTTCGCCAGGCCAGCATGCAACACACCACGCCGCACGAATCCGTGCGGCAAGCAGAACCTGTTTGATTTACGAGAGAGAGAAAACCATGAGCACCCAACAAATCCGCAATATTGCGATCATCGCCCACGTTGACCACGGCAAAACCACCATGGTCGACCAGCTGCTGCGTCAGTCCGGCACTTTTGCCGAGCACGAAAAAGTTGTCGACACCGTGATGGACAACAACGCCATTGAAAAAGAGCGTGGCATCACCATTCTGGCCAAGAACTGCGCCGTAACGTGGCAAGGCACGCACATCAACATCGTCGACACACCGGGCCACGCCGACTTTGGCGGCGAGGTGGAGCGCGCCCTTTCAATGGTCGATGGCGTAGTGCTGCTGATCGACGCGCAGGAAGGCCCCATGCCGCAAACCCGCTTTGTGACCAAAAAGGCGCTGGCACTGGGCCTGAAGCCGATTTTGGTGGTCAACAAGGTCGACAAACCCGGCTCACGGCCCGACTGGGTCATCAACGCCGCGTTTGATCTGTTCGACAAGCTGGGCGCCACAGACGAGCAGCTGGACTTCCCGGTGGTTTATGCCTCGGGTATCAACGGCTGGTCTTCCATGGTTGAAGGCGGGCAGGGGGAGCAGTGGGGGCCAGACATGTCGGCGCTGTTCGACACCATCCTCAAGCACGTCCCTGCCCAAAAAGGTGACCCGAACGCGCCGCTGCAGCTGCAGATCTCTGCGCTCGATTTCTCGACCTTTGTGGGTCGCATTGGCGTTGGGCGCATCAGCCAGGGCACCATCAAACCCATGATGGACGTGGTGGTGATGGAAGGGCCGGATGGCAAACCAGTCAAGGGCCGTGTCAATCAGGTGCTCACGTTTCAGGGCCTTGAGCGCGTGCAGGCCGCCGAGGCTGGCCCTGGCGAAATTGTGCTGATCAACGGCATCACCGACATTGGCATTGGCGTAACCGTGACGGACCCGCTCACCCCCGCACCGTTACCGATGCTCAAGGTGGACGAGCCAACCCTCACGATGAACTTTTGCGTCAACACCAGCCCGCTGGCTGGTCGCGAAGGCAAGTTTGTCACCAGCCGCCAGATCTGGGACCGGTTGCAAAAGGAATTGCAGCACAACGTGGCGTTACGCGTGCGGGAAACTGACGAAGAGGGTATTTTTGAAGTCATGGGCCGAGGCGAACTGCATCTGACCATCCTGCTTGAAAATATGCGCCGCGAAGGCTATGAACTTGCCGTGAGCAAGCCGCGCGTACTCATGAAAGAGATAAACGGCGAAAAGTACGAACCCATTGAACTGGTTACTGCGGACATTGAAGAAAACCACCAGGGTGGTGTGATGCAGGCTCTGGGCGAGCGCAAGGGAGAGCTCAGCAGCATGGAGCCGGACGGCCGTGGCCGGGTTCGCCTGGAATACCGCATTCCGGCCCGCGGGCTGATTGGCTTCACCAACGAGTTTTTGAACCTCACACGCGGCAGTGGCCTGATCTCCAACATTTTCGACACGTACGAGCCCCACAAAGGTGACATTGGCGGTCGTAAAAACGGTGTGCTGATTTCCATGGATGCGGGTGAAATCTTCACCTATGCGCTGGGCAAGCTCGATGACCGCGGCCGCATGTTCGTCCGCGCCAATGACCCCGTTTACGAGGGCATGATTGTGGGTATTCACAACCGTGACAACGATCTGGTGGTGAACGCCACCCGCACCAAGCAGCTCACCAATTTCCGTGTGTCGGGCAAGGAAGACGCCATCAAAATCACGCCACCGATTGAATGTACGCTGGAATACGGCGTGGAATTCATTGAAGACGATGAGCTGGTTGAGATCACGCCAAAATCGGTGCGCCTGCGCAAGCGCCACTTGAGCGAAAGCGATCGCAAGAAGGCAGGCCGCGGCCTGTAAAAGAGAGCGGAGATTGACGGGATGGTCGCAGTTCAGAGTCCGGCAGATGAAGTGATTTCCGAAGTTCTGGGGCAGGTTGGCTGCCTCACGCTCAATCGCCCCAAAGCACTCAATGCCTTGTCGCTAGGCATGGTGCGCACCATCACGCAAAGCCTGCTGGCGTGGGAGCAAGACCCCGCGGTACAGGCCGTTGCGATGCGCGGAATGGGTCGGGCGGGGCCTTTTGGTGTTTTTAGCGCCGGCGGCGATATCCGCTTCTTTCACCAGGCCGCCTTGGCGGGCAACCCCGAGCTGGAAGACTTTTTCACTGAGGAATACGCACTCAACCACCTCATCCACAGCTATGCCAAGCCCACCATCTCATTCATGGATGGCGTGGTCATTGGTGGTGGCATGGGTTTGTGCCAGGGGTCGACGCATCGGCTGGTAACCGAAAACACCAGAATTTCGATGCCGGAAACGCACATTGGGCTGTTTCCGGACGTCGGAGGCGGTTATTTCCTGAGTCGCACACCGGGTCATCACGGGGAATGGCTTTCACTGACTGGTGAAGCCATAGGCGGCGCGGCAGCCATCTCGCTTGGGCTGGCTGACAACTTCATCGATGCTGCGAGCCAACAGGCCGCATGGAATGCGTTAGGCGCGCTCGACCTACGGCAAACTCATGCACTGGCGAGCTGGATTGCTGCGTATTCGATAGCTACTCCCGCCTATTCGACGGGGGTTGAAGGCCAAATTGACCATGTATTTGCGATGAATTCCTTGCCCGACATGGTTTTGGCATTGGAGTCAGACACTTCACCCTGGGCACAAGACACGCTTGCCCAATTGGCCAAGTCGTCACCGCTCATGCTGCACGTGACGCTTGAACACATTCGCCGCGCCCGAAACATGAGTTTGGCTGACGACTTGCGCATGGAGCGGGACATGGTGCGGCGCTGCTTCACGCTGCGCCCTGGTGCTGCGAGCGAAACCGTTGAAGGCATGCGCGCCTTGGCAGTCGACAAAGATCGCAGTCCAAAGTGGAACCCGGTGCGCGTGCAGGACGTTACATCCACTATGGTGGCGCCGTTTTTCGAGAGCCCGTGGCCCGCGCATGCCCATCCCCTCAGGGCGCTGAACTAGGACTCAGAGCTGCTGATATACGGCGCGTGCCAGCTTCAACAGCTGGTCTCTGGGAAGAGGGCCCGAAAGGGCAAATCCAAAACCCTGGTCGATCCAGTAAAAGCTCGGTACCGGACCTTCAGGAGAAAAGCTGAATGCGGTCTCTCGGGTCAATGCCGAACTTTGCTGATCTCGAGTACTCGGACCGGGTGCCGACGGGTGGAGAGCGCCCAGATAAAGGGTAAGGCGCGTACCCTGTTTGCTTTCGAACATGAACTGCGCCCGGGCAACGCCTTCGTCACCTGGCAGAAGCCTGCCGCCAACCAGGTCAAACCCTTCTGCAGACAGGACCGGAATCTTGAGAGACCGGCCGGTCCGCTTGGAAAGCCATTTAGCGAGGTGGTCTTGCTCCGCTGCCAACACTTCGACCGGGTGTCGGACCTCGGGTGAATAAACCGCGTAGGCGAAACTGGCCTGACGCACAAAATCCTTGCGCGCACTGGCTAAATTTTGGCTTGTCGATGCATTCCACGCGATATGGGTGAGCCAGCCCATACCAAAGGACAGCAGTAGGCCGGCAGCCATACCACCCCACCGCCACCACTGATTGGTTTTCCGTTGCAACTCACTGGCATGCTGCATGGAGGCGGCAAGACTCGCAGGAATCGGCTGGTCAAGAATTTGGCTGTGTAAACCGCGCAAGGCCTCTCGCTGTCGCCGCCATTGGCGCACGCGAGCCTGAGCCTGCGGATCCTGCTCCAGACTGGCCTCAATGCGAAGTCGGTCGGCCACGCTCAGCTGACCATCGACCAGCGAGTGCATATCGTCTTCAGAAATCGTCCGGGGCGTATCAGCGCTCACGGTCGTCATCCTCCGTAGTTTTCATTG
>JAHEBY010000234.1 GCA_024642025.1 Comamonadaceae bacterium
TGCCGCCACCGACATAGGGCCCGAGGAAAACTTCCGAGAGTTTCTCGCCCACGCCAATGACCAGGCCGCCGATGATGGCGCCGGGAACCGAGGTCAACCCGCCCAGAATTAGCACCGGCAACGCCCGCAGCGCCACACTGGACAATGAAAACTGCACGCCCAGCTTGGAACCCCAGATCATGCCGGCAACCAGCGCCACCACACCCGCCACACACCACACGATGACCCAGATTCGGTTAAGCGGAATACCAATGGACTGGGCAGCCTGATGATCATCGGCTACGGCACGCAGTGCGCGCCCGGTCTTGGTCCGTTGAAAGAAAACACTCAGCGCCGTGACCAGCACCGCCGCAATCAAGGCCGCCACCAGATCTTCCTGACTGATCAGGATGCCGCCCGGAAACACGGACTCCAGCAAAAACACCGGCTCTTTGGGCATGCCAATATCGATGGAATAGATGTCGCTGCCGAAAATCGACTGGCCCACGCCATCCAGAATGTAGGCAATACCCAGAGTTGCCATCAACAGCGTCGTGCCTTCCTGGTTCACCAGATGGCGCAGAACCAGCCGCTCCACCAACCAGGCCACGACAAACATCACGATACCTGCCGCCAGGAAGGCAAGCAGGTTGGTCAAAATCAGGCTTGAGATACCCGTATAGGCGGGTATCCAGTCACCAAACCGCGCCATGGCCAGCGCCGCAAACAGTACCATGGCGCCCTGGGCGAAGTTGAACACACCAGACGCCTTGAAGATGAGCACAAAGCCCAAGGCCACCAGCGAATACAGCATGCCGGCCATGAGGCCACCCATCAAGGTTTCAAGAAAAAAACCCATTTAAGCATTCCCCTTTAGATCGGACTCCATCAGTGGCTGGTACCGAGATACGCGCTGATCACGTCTTCGTTGTTGCGCACTTCGTCGGGGGTACCGTCACCGATTTTTTTACCGTAGTCGAGCACCACCACGCGGTCGGAAATGTCCATCACCACACCCATGTCGTGCTCGATCAATACCACCGTCGTGCCGAATTCGTCGTTGACGTCGAGCACATAGCGGCTCATGTCCTGCTTTTCTTCCAGGTTCATGCCCGCCATCGGCTCATCCAACAACAAAACCTGCGGCTCCATGGCCAAAGCCCGGCCCAAGTCGACGCGCTTCTGCAGACCGTAAGGCAACTGTCCCACCGGTGTTTTGCGGTAGGCCTGAATCTCCAGAAAATCGATGATGTTTTCGACAAATTCGCGGTGTTTTTCTTCCTCTTTTGCTGCCGGCCCGATACGAAGCGCTTGCATGAAGAGGTTGCTCTTGATGCGAAGGTTGCGCCCGGTCATGATGTTGTCGATCACGCTCATGCCTTTGAACAACGCCAGATTCTGAAAGGTACGGCCGATACCCATCACAGCCACCTGATGTGGATTCATGTGATCAAAAGACTGCCCGCGGAAGGTTACGCGCCCCTTTTGCGGCGTGTACACCCCGTTGATGCAATTGAGCATGGAGCTTTTGCCCGCACCGTTGGGGCCGATGATGGCGCGAATCTCATGCTCACGCACATTGAATGAAATATCGGTGAGCGCGTTGACCCCGCCAAAGCTCAGGCTGATGTTGTTGACATCCAGAATGACGTCGCCGATCGCTTTTTTTGCCATTTTTTTCTTGTGTCTCTATTGCTTGCCCGCTCTCACGCGGCCGCCTTGACGGGAGCAAAGGTTTTGGCATCGGCAATCTGGAGCGTGGCGCTCACGCTGCCCGCGCGCCCGTCTTCGAACTTGACCACCGTCTCGATAAACTGCTCGGTCTTGCCGTCATACAGCGCATCCACCAGCGGCTGGTATTTTTCGGCAATAAAGCCACGACGGACCTTGTTGGTACGGGTGAGCTCGCCGTCGTCGGCATCCAGCTCCTTGTGCAACACCAGGAATCGGCTGACCTGGCTGCCCGCAAGCAGCGTGTCGGCGGCGAGATCCGCGTTGACCTTTTCCACACAGTCTTTGATGAGCGCATAGACCTCGGGCTTTTGCGCCAGATCCCCATAACCCGCGTAGGCCATGTTGCGTCGCTCCGCCCAGTTGCCTACGGCGTCAAAATCGATGTTGACCATGACGCAGACTTTCTCGCGCTGGTCGCCGTAGGCCACCACTTCCTTGATTTGCGGGAAGAACTTGAGCTTGTTTTCCACGTATTTGGGGGCAAACATGGCGCCGTCATTCGCCCCGCCCTTGATGCGGCCTACGTCTTTGACCCGGTCGATGATCTTGAGGTGACCATGCGCGTCGATAAATCCGGCATCGCTGGTGTGGTACCAGCCGTCCGCAGTCAGCACTTCGGCAGTTGCTGCCGGGTTTTTGTAATATTCCTTCAGCAGGCCGGGCGACTTGACCAGCACTTCGCCGGCATCCGACACCTTGATCTCAACCCCCCGGCAGGGCACGCCCACGGTGTCTGCACGCGCCTCGTGATCGGGCTGCAGGCACACAAACACAGCAGTCTCAGTAGAGCCATAAAGCTGCTTGAGGTTGACGCCAATCGAGCGGTAAAAGCTGAACAGGTCGGGGCCAATCGCCTCACCGGCCGTGTAGGCCACGCGCACACGGCTCATGCCCAGGTTGTTGCGCAGCGGGCCATACACCAAGACATTGCCCAGCGCATAAAGCAGCTTGTCGGCAAAGCCGAGTGGCTTGCCGTCCATGCGCGCCGGACCCACGCGCTTGGCGACGTCCATGAAATAGCCAAACATGCTGCGCTTGAGGCGCGAGGCGTCGTCCATGCGAATCATGACGCTGGTAAGCAGCCCCTCAAATACGCGCGGTGGCGCAAAGTAATAAGTTGGGCCGATCTCCTTGAGATCGATAGTGACCGTGGCAGACGACTCGGGGCAGTTCACCACATAACCACACACCAGCCATTGGGCGTAGCTGAAAATATTCTGCCCAACCCACGCCGGCGGCAAATAGGCCAGAACTTCTTCCGCGCTGGTCAGCTTGTCAAACTCAGCGCCCGCCTGACCGCGGTTGATTAGGCTATCGTGCGTGTGAACCACGCCCTTGGGGTTGCCGGTGGTGCCCGACGTAAAGAACATCGCCGCCACGTCGCCTGGCGCAATCCCGTCAACCTGCTCCTTGAAAAAGCCTGCATGCCCTTTGGCAAATGACTTCCCTGATGCAATCAACTCTTCCAGCGATGCCAGACCCGGCTCGTCGTAGTTGCGCAGCCCGCGCGCGTCATCAAAGTAAATATGCGCCAACTGAGGGCACTGCTCGCGAATTTCCAGCAGCTTGTCGACCTGCTCCTGGTCTTCGGCAAAGGCAAACCGGACATCGGCGTTGTTGATGGGGAAAACACATTCCTGCGCGGCCGCGTCCTGATACAGCGGAATAGGCACGGCGCCCAGCGACTGCGCAGCGAGCATCGTGGCATACAGCCGAGGACGATTGGCACCCACCACCACCATGTGCTCATGGCGGCGTAAACCCGCCTGATGCAGGCCGCAGGCGATGTGCTCCACCAATGTGGCCAATGCAGACCAGGACAGCATTTGCCAGATGCCAAACTCTTTTTCACGCATGGCCGGGGCCGTGGGGCGCTCCGTTGCGTGGTTCAGCAAAAGTTTGGGGAACGTGGTTTGCAAGCGAACTCCTTCATCCGGACAGGCCGAAAACGGACCTATCCCATGCGTGACACTGTAAGAACTAATTTGACGCTTGGATGTCGGTTCAACGACAATTGCGGGTTTTGGAGACTAGGATTTTCCCTAGCTCTCCAGGTCAACCTTGTTTTTTAAGCCTGCATGCCCGCCGAAAACGCCATCCACCTGCGCCGCCGCGACGCCACCGAAGTTGAGCTCACCGCCATCCCGTGGCTGGCACTGCTGAGTGAGGACCAGCGCCAGCGCGCCAGCGCCGAGTTGAAGGTCGGTGACGCCGTGACGGGTGACTACATCTGCCGCGTGGGACGGCCGGTGACCTACTGGTTTGGCGTGGTGGACGGCCTGCTCAAAATGAGTACCGACAACTCCGAAGGCCACAGCATGACGTTCACCGGCGTGCCGCCGGGCGGCTGGTTTGGTGAAGGTACAGCCCTCAAGCGCGAACCCTACCGCTACAACATACAGGCACTGCGCAAAAGCGTCGTTGCGGGCTTGCCGGTAGACACGTTTCACTGGCTGCTGGACCACTCCATCGGCTTCAACCGCTTTGTGATGAATCAGCTCAACGAACGGCTGGGCCAATTCATCGCCGCGCGCGAGATTGACCGCATGGCCAACCCCGAGGTGCGCGTGGCGCGCAGCCTGGCGGCCCTGTTCAACCCGGTGCTCTACCCCGGCGTGGGCGAGCTGCTGCGCATCACGCAGCAGGAGCTGGCCTATCTGGTCGGCCTGTCGCGCCAGCGAGTGAACGAGGCGCTGACTTTTCTGGCGGCAGAAGGTGTGATTCGCGTGGAATATGGCGGCCTGCGCGTGCTGGATCTCTCGGCGCTGCGATCTGATTTTTTTGATGCCAAATTGGCCTCTAGCCCTCGTTGAATATACTTTTATAGCTATTTAATTAGTAGCTTATAGATCGATTTTCACCACATTGATTGTGACCGAGTGGACAAAGCGGGTGCCAACGGTATCGTCCTGGTCAGCGCGCTTGTTGAGCGCGTAGGCAACGGAACACGAGCCGCTTCGCCTGTGCCCGCTGTGCCGCGTAGACGCGTTGCGGGGAAGCCGTGCCGAGACGCTCCACCGCACAATACCCCGCCCATGCCAAAATCTCTGATCCAGCAACATATTTGCAAGTCAAATTGGCACTCAGCCCCCGTAAAATATGCGCAATTAGCTCCTAACAATATAGCAAATGTCAGACCAAACTCCGCCCAAAACCTTTCGCCGCGCTGCGCCTCCGTCCGCAGCAAGCGGGGCCGC
>JAHEBY010000235.1 GCA_024642025.1 Comamonadaceae bacterium
GATTCCGTGTGTGCCCTCGTGGATCATGTTGAGGCGGTTGTCGCGCCAATGCTGCTCCACGGGAAAGTCCCGCGTGTAACCGTAACCACCGTGAATCTGAATCGCCAGAGAGTTGGCCTCGAGACACCATTCACTGGGCCAGCTTTTTGCAATGGGCGTGAGCACTTCCAGCAAAAGACGCGCTTCGTCGGCAGCGTTGGCTTCGGCGGTGTGTTGCGCGTCCACCAGACGCGCGCAATACAACTCCAAAGCCAAGGCGCCTTCGCAATAAGACTTTTGCGCCAGCAGCATGCGCTTGACATCGGCATGTTCAATGATGCGCGTCTGTGGTCGGGCGGCATCCTTCTGGGCTGCAACGGGTCTGCCTTGGGGGCGGTTTCTGGCGTAATCGAGTGACGCGTAGTAGCCCGCCATACCCAGCATGGTCGCCGCCATGCCGACGCCAATGCGCGCCTCGTTCATCATGTGGAACATGCATCGCAGGCCTTCATGCGGCCTGCCCACGAGGTAGCCAACGGCACCTGGCGCACCGTCCACCGGAAATTTGCCCTCGCCAAAGTTAAGCAACGTATTGGTGGTGCCGCGCCAGCCCAGCTTGTGGTTCAGCCCAGCAAGCGCCACATCGTTTCGCTGGCCCGTGAGCTCTCCCCGGATATTCACCAATTTCTTGGGCACGATAAACAGCGAAATGCCCCGGGTGCCAGGAATCAGCTTGCCGTCTGGCCCAGGTATTTTGGCGAGCACCAGATGAATGATGTTTTCGGTGAGCTCGTGTTCGCCCGAAGAGATCCACATCTTGTTGCCGGTGAGGCGGTAGCGCGGGCCCAGCGGGTCGGCTTCAAACCCCTGCCCGTCCGGCATGGCCCGTGTGGTGATGTCCGACAAGCTGGAGCCTGCTTGCGGCTCACTCAGGCACATGGTTCCAGCCCAACGCCCGGAAAATTCGTTCTTCGAAAAAACCTCTTTTTGCGTTGGGGTGCCATGCACCCAAAGCAGGTTGGCATTGCCGACCGTCAACAGACTGCCGCCGATGCTGACTGAAGCCAAGGAGAAAAAGGCATTGGCCGAGGCTGTAACCGTATACGGCAACTGCATGCCGCCTACGTCGTAATCTTGCGCGGCGGCCAGCATGCCAGTTTCCACATAGGCCTTGTGCGCATCGTGGGTGGCCTGCGGCAGGATGACTTTGTCTCCATCGAACCGTGGCTCCTGTGCATCGACCAGGCGGTTGAAAGGGGCGTACTTTTCACGGGCCACCCGTTCGCAGGTATCGAACACCGCGTCAAACGTTTCGCGCGAGTGATCAGCAAAGCGGCTACACCCCGCCAGCGCTTCAACTTCAAGCCAGTCGTACAGCAGGAAGTCCAGAGTCGAGCGCAGCCCCATGGTTTTCAGTCTTCACTCTTTTGCTTACAGGACCTCAAACACACCGGCAGCGCCCATGCCCCCACCGATACACATGGTGACCACCACGCGCTTTGCGCCCCGGCGTTTGCCTTCAATCAGTGCATGCCCCGTCAGGCGTTGCCCACTCACGCCATAGGGGTGGCCAACCGCGATGGCGCCCCCGTTAACGTTGAGCCTGTCAGCTGGAATACCCAGCTTGTCCCGGCAGTACAGCACCTGCACAGCAAACGCTTCGTTGAGCTCCCACAAATCGATGTCGTCAACCTTCAGACCCAAGCGTGACAGAACCTTGGGAACTGCGAACACAGGGCCAATGCCCATTTCATCGGGCTCGCATCCGGCAACAGCGAAACCCAGAAATCGACCCAAGGGCTTGAGACCCTTGCGCTCAGCGGTGGTTTCACTCATCACCACGCAGGCACCTGCCCCATCTGAAAACTGGCTGGCGTTGCCGGCAGAAATCAAACCTCCGGGAAGCGCCGAACGAAGGCCTGTAATGCCTTCAACGGTCGTGCCTTCACGAATACCTTCATCCTGGCTGATGGTGACCTTCCTGGTCATCAATCCCATGACCTTGTCGGCCACGCCCATGGTCACTTCCATGGGCGCCATTTCGGCATTGAACAAACCGGCCGCTTGCGCAGCAGCGGCCTTCTGCTGGCTGGCAGCACCATAGATATCCATGTCTTCACGCCCAATGTTGTAGCGCTTGGCCACTTGCTCGGCGGTCTGCAGCATGTTCCAGTAGATCTCCGGTTTGGCCTTGACCAGGGCTGGATCTGCCAGCATATGCTTGTTCATTTCCTGCTGCACGCAGGAAATGCTTTCTACACCACCAGCAACATAAATGTCACCTTCACCAGCGACCACCCGCTGGGCAGCCATGGCAATGGTCTGCAGGCCTGACGAGCAAAACCGGTTGACCGTCATGCCAGAGACAGTGACCGGGCACCCGGCGCGCAGGGCAATCTGGCGCGCAATATTGGCACCTGTAGCGCCCTCGGGGTTGGCGCAACCCATGATCACGTCTTCTACTTCACCAGCCTCAATGCCCGCACGGGAGACGGCATGGCTGACTACATGGCCGCCCAGAGTTGCGCCATGGGTCATGTTGAATGCGCCCTTCCAGCTCTTTGCAAGCGGTGTGCGGGCGGTGGATACGATTACAGCGGATGTCATTTTTATCGGTCCTTAATTGAAGGTTTTTCCTGCCGCAGCGAGCTTTGCCAGCAATGGCGCGGGCTGCCAGAACCTGGCGTCGTCCATCGGGTTTTGCGCAAAACGGTGCATCGCCTGCACAACGTTGAACAGTCCCACTTCGTCGGCATAGTTCATCGGTCCACCGCGATGCAACGGGAAGCCGTAACCGGTGAGGTACACCATGTCGATATCACTGGCTTTGGAGGCGATGCCTTCTTCCAGGATGTGTGCAGCCTCGTTTACCAGTGAATACACCAGACGCTGGACAATCTCCTCATCGGAGATCTTGCGCGGCGTGATGCCCTTTGCTTTGCGGTGCTCTTCAATCATCTTCACAACCAATTCGCTGGGGATGGCGTCGCGTTTCCCCGCAGCATAGTCATACCAGCCAGCACCTGTTTTCTGGCCGAACCGGCCCAGTTCACAGAGCGCATCTGCAGTTTTGCTATAGGTCAAATCCGGCTTCTCCAGTGCACGCCGCTTGCGAATGGCCCAGCCAATGTCATTTCCAGCCAGGTCGCCCATGCGAAACGGCCCCATGGCAAACCCAAACTTCTCCACCGCCTTGTCAACCTGAGCCGGGGTACAACCTTCGTCGAGCAGAAACCCCGCCTGGCGGCTGTATTGCTCGATCATGCGATTACCTATGAAGCCGTCGCAAACACCCGATACTACGGTGGTCTTTCTGATCTTTTTGCCCAACGCCATCACCGTGGCCAATACATCTTTGGCTGTCTTCTCGCCGCGCACCACTTCCAGCAACTTCATGACGTTTGCCGGACTGAAGAAGTGGGTACCAATCACGTCTTGGGGGCGCTTGGTGAATCCGGCAATCTTGTTAAGATCAAGAGTGGAGGTGTTGCTGGCGAGAATGGCGCCTGGCTTCATCACACGGTCCAATTCCTTGAACACGGCTTCCTTGACGCCCATCTCTTCGAAGACCGCCTCAATCACCATGTCGGCTTCTTTCAGGTCGTCGTAGCTCAAGGTCGTCGTCAGCAAGCTCATGCGTTGGTCAAACTTATCCTGTTTTAGCTTGCCCTTCTTGATTTGTGATTCGTAATTCTTGCGAATGGTGGCCAAGCCACGATCCAGCGCCTCCTGTTTCATTTCGAGAATTTTCACTGGGACACCGGCGTTCAGGAAGTTCATCGCAATACCACCACCCATCGTCCCGGCGCCGATAATTGCTATGGATTTGATATCGCGCAGAGGAGTGTCTGCCGGAACATCCGCAATCTTGGAGGTTGCACGATCAGCGAAGAAGATGTGTCGCAAAGCCCGGGATTCGCTTGTAAACATCAAGTTGACAAAAATCTCCCGCTCATAGGCCAGGCCATCGTCAAGCTTCTTTTGTGTTGCTGCCTGAACGGCGTCCACGCATTTCAACGGCGCAGGCAGGTTCTTTGCCATGCCACCGACCATATTGCGGGCAAACTGGAAATAGGCATCTCCTTGTGGATGTTTGCATGGCAAGTCGCGGACCAGCGGCAGGGGTCGAACGTCTGCAACGGATCTTGCGAACGCCATCGCCTCTTCAACAAGAGATTCGGCTGACGTGGACATCTTGTCAAACAGCTTTTGACCCGGCAACATGGCCAGCATTTCACTCTTGACCGGCTCACCACTGACAATCATGTTCAAAGCAGGTTCAACCCCCAGAACCCGGGGCAGACGCTGCGTGCCACCGGCACCCGGCACCAGGCCCAACTTCACCTCGGGCAAGGCGACATTGCAGCCGGGTGACGCCACGCGGTAGTGGCAACCCAATGCCAGCTCAAGCCCACCGCCCATGCAAACTGAGTGAATCGCTGCGATAACGGGCTTGGCAGAGTTTTCAACGACCCGAATCACGCTGAGCAAGCTGGGTTCCTGCAATGCTTTCGGGCTTCCAAATTCCTTGATATCGGCGCCGCCGGAAAACGCCTTTCCGGCTCCAGTAATGATGATCGCCCGTACCGTTGCTTCGGCGTTTGCCTTTGCGATCCCATCTGTGATGCCAACGCGCGTCGCGTATCCCAAGCCGTTGACTGGCGGATTATCCAAAGTAATAACTGCCACGTCGCCGTGGACTTTATATTCAGCCGTCATGCTTGCTTCCTAATAAATAAAAAGAACGATCGTTCTTTTTAATTGTAAATGCAGTTTGCCGAGCTACAAGCCTCGATAGTCGCCGTCGAGACCGCGTGAGTACCGAGGTTACACCTCAAGCCATTCTTTGCGGATAT
>JAHEBY010000010.1 GCA_024642025.1 Comamonadaceae bacterium
GTCGCGGTGACCATGCGTGCCAAAACCGGTGCCCGGTGCAATGCGGTCTTCGTTGATGACGCGCAGGTTGCCAAAGCCCATGTGCTTGGGGTCGTAATACCCCGCAAATGAAAAACTGTGAAACGACTTTAACCAGCCGTGATCGGCATATCCGCGTTCTAGCGATTTGCGAACGGTCAGCATTTCAAATCCTTTCTTTAACCCAAAGAGGTCGCATGCCTCTGACAACCCAAACTTTAGGCCTCAGGCAAGAGTTTTCCATCCACGGCATTTGATGGCATCATTCAAATTATTTGAATTTAGTGGTCCCAACTATGCAAACTCCCCGCGATGTGCTCACCCCAGATGCGCTGGCCATGCTGCAAACCATCTCCAGCTCAGGCAGTTTTGCCGCGGCGGCACGCGCTCTTGGGGTGGTACCCAGCGCATTGACCTATCGGGTGCGCCAGATCGAAGATGCCCTGGACGTACTGCTTTACGACCGCAGCTCGCGACAGGCCCGCCTGACCGAAGCGGGTGCCGAGCTGTTGCGCGAGGGCTCGCGCCTGCTCAGCGACGTCGACGCAGTCGCCAACAGGATCAAACGCGTTGCCACGGGTTGGGAGTCGCAGTTGACCATCGCCGTGGACACCATCGTTGCCCCGTCCACCATGATGGAGCTGTGCGATGGATTTCTGGCCCAGAATCCACCGACGCGCATCAAGTTGCGCGACGAAGTGCTCTCTGGCACCTTGCAGGCACTCACCTCTGGCCAGGCCGATCTTGCCATCGGCGTATCACTTGAAGCCAGCGCGGCCACCGGCATTCATAGCGACCAGTTGGGCGCCGTTCGCTTTGTTTATGCCGTGGCTCCGCATCACCCATTGGCCGCCGCCTCCGAACCGCTCACTGACGCCATCATCCAGCAGCACCGGGCAATCGCGGTAGCAGACTCAGTTGAACGGGGCAGCGGCCTGACTTTCGGCTTGCTCGCCGGTCAGGACGTGCTGACAGTAGCGACCATGCGTGCCAAAACGGATGCACAGTTGCGCGGCCTGGGTGGCGGCTTTTTGCCAGAGAGCATGGCACGCCGTTACATTGAAGCAGGTCACCTGGTCGTGCGCAAGGTGGACCGGCAGGAGCGATTGATCAACGTGGGCTACGCCTGGCGGGCGTCCGGTGCCCCGGGCCCAGGCCGCGCATTGCAATGGTGGCTGCAACAGCTGAAGAGTCCAAAGACCCGAAAAGCATTGCTGGAGCATCGGCCAGATTGAGTTGAAGCACAGAAGCCGGCCCGTGACCCGTGTAAAGTGCGTAAAAGCCAACACGAGGAGCAAGGCCACATGACGATATCAAAACACTACGCCGTGATCGGTGCCGGCATGGCGGGCATTGTTGCTGCCAGAACGCTTGTGCAGGCGGGGCATCGGGTCCAAGTGTTCGAGAAAAGTGCCGGGCTGGGGGGGCGTATGGCCACGCGGCGCAGCCCGTTTGGCACGTTTGACCATGGCGCGCAGTATTTCACCGTGCGTGACGAGCGCTTTGCCAAGGCGCTGGCCACCGTGCCGGGGCTTTGCAAGCCCTGGAGCGCCAACACAGTTCGGGTTCTGGATGAATCGGGCCGGTTGGTCGCTGCTGGCCTGCCCACCAATGAGCCGCATTGGGTGCCCGCCCCGGGTATGAATGCACTGGTTCGGTCATGGGCCGAGCCGCTGGTCGCGGCGCATGGCGTGGCATTTGAAAAGAAGGTGCTGCGGATTGAACGGGGCCCTCGAACCGGGCACCGCTGGCAAATACATACCGTTGGGCCAGACACCGATGCCGGACACGAACGCCACGCCTACCCTGAATTTGATGGCGTGCTGCTGGCCATGCCGGCAGCGCAGGCACGCGAGTTGCTGCAGAACTCCGAGATTGAGGGTGACATGGCCTTACGCATTGACGAAGTGCAGGTTGCGCCCTGCTGGACGCTGATGCTTGCCTTTCCCCAGGCCATGCAGCCCGCACTGTCATCGCTCGGGCCGCAGTGGAACGCCGCCCGCAGCACCCACCACCGAATTGCCTGGCTGGCCCGTGAGTCATCCAAACCCGGAAGGGAGCCCATCGAACGGTGGACCGTGCAGGCGAGCGCCGCCTGGTCTCAGGAACACGTGCACGACGACCCGGACCGGGTTCAGGCCAAGCTCATGCGGGCGTTTTCCGAGGTAACCGGCATTCGGGCGGAGCCTGCCCATGTTGACGCCCATCGCTGGATGTATGCCCAGACCACGCAGCCGCTGGGTACCAGCCATTTGTGGGATGCGGCAACCGGTATCGGCGTCTGCGGCGATTGGTGCCTTGGCCATCGTGTGGAAAACGCTTTTGTATCCGGGCTGGAACTGGCATTGGCCGTGGCTTAGGGTCATCCAGAGGAACACCAAAACCATTGAAGGGCAGCCATTGTGCCGGCCTATCGCGGTCGATTTGCCCCCTCGCCCACCGGGCCCTTGCATGCCGGGTCACTGGTTGCGGCCTTGGCCAGCTGGCTGGATGCACGTGCGCATGGAGGAAGCTGGCTGATCCGCATTGAAGACGTGGACGTACCCCGTTGTGTGGCGGGTGCAGACCAGGTCATCCTGCACCAGTTGCAAACCTGTGGGTTCGTGAGCGACGAGGCTCCAGTTTGGCAATCCACGCGCACCGCCTTGTACCGTACAGCACTGGATCAACTGATCGCACACGCCCTTGCCTACCCCTGCGCGTGCTCCCGCAAAGACGTCGAGTTGGCCCTCCAGGAAATGGGCGCCCCCAGAGAGCGCCATGCTGAGCTGGTGTATCCCGGAACGTGCCGCGCCGGGCTTACAGGGAAAAATCCGCGCGCGTGGCGTCTGCGCACCGATTTGCGCTCCATATATATAGAAAATAGGCCATTAGCCCCCGTGGAATATGCTCTATCAGCTATTTTTTTGGAAGCATCTAACCCAACCACATCTATCCTTCAATGGCATGACCGGTGGCTGGGTCCACAAACGCAAAACTTGCCGCAAGCGGTGGGTGATTTTGTGCTGTACCGCGCTGACGGACTGTTCGCTTACCAGCTGGCCGTGGTGGTGGACGATGCCGCTCAGGGCATCACGGACGTCGTGCGCGGCGCGGATCTGGCCGACAACACCGCGCGGCAAATCGCCCTGCAGCGGCTGCTGGGCCTGCCGCAGCCCCGGTATCTGCACACACCGCTGGTTTTGAGCGCCAGCGGCGAAAAGCTGTCCAAGCAAAATGCTGCCCTGGCGCTAGACCTGAGCAATCCGATGATTGCGTTGAACGAGGCCGCCAGTGTGTTGGGGCTTGCAAGGCAGTCCGGGGCGCAAGCTGATGGTCTGGCGGCGTGGGTCAAAGAGTGGCGGTCATTGATGCTGGTCAACAGCACGTCAATACCAGCATAAACACCTTAGCAGTCTGGCCCTATACTTTTCAGACTCAATCAACCAAGGCCCAGAGCGTGACCAACAGTCCATTTGAGAGCGACCGGCGCCAGTTTGAGCGACGCCCCTTGCGCACGGTGGCAGTCATGACACTCACCGGACAGGCCAGCGGCGTCGCGTCTTACGACGTGCGAACCGCGGATATCAGCACGGGCGGACTCGCGGTGGTTTCGCAAAAGCATGTTCTGCCGGGCTCCCGCGTTTCGGTCTGGGTGCGCCTGCCGGGCGGGGGCGCACCCGGCAAGGCGCTTGAAGTCATGGCAGAAGTTATGCACAGCATTCTCGCCGGATCGGTAGATGGATTCAAAGTCGGTCTGAGTTTCGTTGAGCTCAACGCCTCAGCCACGGAAACCATTGCACAGTACATCTCGGCCGCGTGATGCGCCCGCGCCAGCGTCCATACAATCGCCACTGTGAATCCGACAACCACCATTCCCCGGCAGCTCGAAACCCCGACCGCAGGTCTACCACCGGCTGATGTAGCGCATCCCAAAACCATCCGCAGCTTTGTGCGCCGCGCAGGGCGAATCACCAGTGGTCAGACCCGCGCATTTGCCGAACTGGGCAGCCAGTTCATCCTGCCCTATCAATCGAACACTATTGATTTAATAGCCATCTTTGCCCAACAGACGGGGGCTGAAGGCCAAAATGGCTCTTTAAAGGAGCAACCTTCAAACCCAGTGGTGCTGGAAATCGGCTTTGGCATGGGAGAAGCCACGGCCCACATTGCGGCGCTGTTGCCAACTACACACTTTCTGTGCTGCGAGGTGCATGAGCCCGGCGTGGGCTCGCTGCTCAAGCGCATAGGCGAAAAAAGCCTGCAAAACATCCGCATCATCCAGCATGATGCTGTTGAAGTGATCGACAACATGCTGCCACCATCGTCTCTGGATGGCGTACACATCTTCTTCCCGGATCCGTGGCACAAGAAAAAGCACAACAAGCGTCGCCTGATTCAGGGGCCACTGGTGGCCAAGCTGGCGGCCCGCCTCAAGCCTGGCGGCTACTTGCACTGTGCGACCGACTGGCAACCTTATGCCGAGCAGATTCTGCAGACTCTGACAGACGAGCCCCTGTTGAAAAACCAGGCTTTGGCCGCGCACCCTGAGCTGGGCGGCTACGCGCCCAAGCCGGGCTACCGACCGCTAACCAAATTTGAAAACCGCGGTATCAAACTCGGGCACGGCGTGTGGGATCTGGTTTTTGAACGCATCTGAATCCGCGTAAAGCCATGCTACCCACCCGCCAGGGCGTTGGCCCAAGTTGTGTGGGCTTGCCCGCGGGTCGTTGGGCCACCATGACAGATTTTTTGTGTGAGCGCTTCCCCGCAATCGCAAGACCAACCTGGTTGCAGCGCATGAGTCAAGGCGAGGTCATGGATGAGTTTGGCGCGCCCGTCACACCCGACAGGCCCTATCAGGCCCACATCAGGGTGTATTACTACCGCGCTTTGGCAGTCGAGCAACCCATTCCTTTCCATGAGGTGATCCTGTACCAGGACGACCGCCTGATCGTTGTCGACAAGCCGCATTTTTTACCGGTGACACCGTCGGGCAGCTACCTGCATGAAACGGTTCTCGTGCGACTCAAGCGCAAGCTCGGGCTGGACGATCTGGCCCCGATTCATCGCATTGACCGCGACACAGCAGGCCTGGTTCTGTTTAGCGTGCGGCGTCAGGACCGCGATGCCTATCAGACCCTTTTTCGACATCGTCGCGTACACAAAATCTATGAGGCCATCGCGCCTTGCCGGCCAGAGCTGCACTTCCCGGTCACCCGGGAGAGCCGAATCGAAGAAGCGGGCCATTTCATGCTGCAACATGAAATTGAAGGCGCTCCAAACGCCATAACGCATATTCGCTTGCTGGGACGGGCTGAGGAACTGGCGCGCTATGAACTTGAACCCGTGACCGGCAAACGCCATCAGTTGCGCGTGCACATGGCGGCGCTGGGCATTCCGATCCAGTGGGATGGCCTTTATCCCACGCTCACACCCGAGGGCGCAGACTACGGCAGGCCTTTGCAGCTGCTGGCGAAATCGATTTCGTTTGACGATCCGTTTTCAGGCAGGGCCCGTCACTTCGAGAGTCAACAAAGGCTGACGCTACCATGAACCGCGACACCCGCCGCGTGTTCAGGTAATGATGCCGCTGCGACCCAATATGTCATTGACGAGTTCGAGTCGCACCAAGGGATTGTCCAGCTCCATCAGGCGTTGTTTCAACTCGGGTGGCAACTGCAGCAATTCGCACCAGCGGTTGGCCACCCATGCGCAGTCGTCCAGCAAATAAGGCGGTTGCATTGGTAATTCTTCGGGCGGCAGGCCACGCTGATTTAACTTGCCAATCAGGTTGCCCAAAGCCTCCGCCACGCCTTTGAGATCCTCTGGCACAGGAATGGCCTTGTCATCCGGGATCTGCACGACGTCGGCCGTCCAGAGACCATGTTTGAGCTTTTCCTGGTGAGATATCCGAAAGCGCTGGGTACCCACGCACCGGATCATCTTCAGGCCTGGTTGCGGGGCATCAAAGGCAGTCAGCTTGGCGAGCGTGCCTACCGTGTTAAAAACCTCGTTGGCGAACCCGTCGCCGCTGGGCGCACCACCGGGCTTGCGCACCTCCGAGCCCTGTGTCAGAGAGACCACGCCAAACGGCGCGCCTGACTTCTGGCATCTGCCAATCATGTCGAGGTAGCGCACTTCAAATATGCGCAACGACAAATAGCCACCCGGAAAGAGAACGGTGCCAAGAGGGAACAGCGGCAGCGAGGTTAGCGACAGGTCTTCTGTCATGTGGCGCAAGCTTTCAGTTCTGTGGCGTCAGCAAAGCCAGTGTCTGACGCATCACCTGTTCATCAAAGGCCATATCCACATGGGCCAGCCCGTTCACCAAGCGGTTGTCAGCGCCGTCAAGCATGGCCGTGGAAGCCGGAAAAACAATGTTATCGCAATTGGAATAAAAGCACAGGAAGCGGTTTGAACGTCCCTTTGGCTCATCGCCACTCAACCGCTCGAGCCAGGCACCTGACGCCTGCCGGGATCGCAACTCTGGGCGCCGCATCTGCGATCCGTTGACAGAAAACGCGAAGCGACTGAGCCATGTGCCGTGATGCGGCGAGCCAATCGTGACAATCCGATGCACTCGGTCGTCAGAAAGCCCATTGGCCGCGTTGGCCCGCAACCAGGCCCTGATCGCCAGGCCTCCCATGCTGTGGCAGACCACCAATGGCGGCTGGCCTGTTGCTGCAGTAACGCGAGAGACAGCGTCTTCGATGATCGGCACATAATCCGAGATGGAACCGAAAACGGGCTCCAGATTGACCGCAATGAACACATTGCCGCGGCGTGAAAGTTGCTCAATCCAAGGGTTCCAGAAACCCCGGTTGCAGACGAAGCCATGGATAAAAACGATCCCGCGCGCACCTTGGGCACCCTCGCCGGGCAAGACCTGGTCAGGAAGGGAATTCGAGCGAAACGGCTGGCGCCACAAGAAGACTTTGGGCGCCGTGATGGACTCTCCAACCCACGCCTTGACCATATTTCGCAGCCCCGCATGAGGTACCGAATCTTGTCGGTTCACGACATATACGGCGACAAATTCCAGAGCCAGAAATAGTGCGTGCCCCAGCGCGAGCAGTCCAAACCCGGCCAGTGCTGCCATCGGCGATTTCGGCAACGTCCAGTAACCCCAGGCCAAACCCAGTAACAGGAGCGTGGCGGCGATGCCTTGTTGAAATCGTGCCAGCATCAGACGATCCGAGGCAACGGAGGCAGCAATCTGCCCACCCCACTATTTGCTGGCAGCTTTGGCAGGGGGCTTGGCCTTGCTGGACGCGGCGACGGGCTGTTGCGGAATCATGAGGCGATTGGCAATGGATTGTTCCAGCACCTTGACTTTGGGCTCAATCTGCCCTCGCGAGTCGGCAATCAGCTTGTCGGCCAAAGACTTCTGCAAATCACCGCCAAGTTGCTGAAATTTCCTGTTCACAGGCGATTCGATGATGGCCAACAATTGCTTGAGCTCATCTTCAGTAAATTTCTCGTCCAGCATGGTGCCGATGGTTGCTGGCCCCATCTTTACCGCCTGATCGCGCAGGTATGGCACCGCGTCGTCAATATATTTCTTCAGATCCCCCTGTATGCCGTTGGCAATCGCCTCACGCTTGTCGGGTGGAACGCGCGTTTGCAAAACCATATTGGCCTGCTGCTGCAACACGGCAGCGGGCTGCTCGGCGAGCGACCTGGCAATATTTTCGATTGCCGGTTGCTGCAAAGTCAGCAACTTGCCAATCAATTCCTTTTTGGTCGAGGTTGACGATGCATTTTGAGCGTGCACGAGCCCAACCGCCAAAGCCAGCGCCACCGTAACAAGCAAAAATACCTTTTTCATTCGAGCAATTCCTGAACGAGACCTTGCAAACCCCACCGCGAGCCACTGCCCGTATTATCCTCTGGACCCGGCGATGCCCGCCAACATTCACCCCTTGAACAGCTTATTCATGACTCTTGAGATCCTGATAGAACGCCTTTCGGCCCCAAATGTGACGCTTGTCAAGAACTTGCATTTGCGCATTCCGGGCGGTGCGATTCACACCGTCATGGGTGCCAGTGGTTCGGGCAAATCCACGCTGCTTGCCGCAATTTGCGGAACCTTGGGTGAGGGCCTACGATTTGAGGGGCAGATCAGTCTGGACGGACGGCGTATTGACGCGTTGCCCACCGAACAGCGCCGAATCGGCATTTTGTTTCAGGAGGATTTTCTGTTTGCACATATGAGCGTGCGCGAAAACCTTCTTTTCGCCGTGCCACCGGGCCTTGCGGCAGAGCGGGAACGCCGTGTCACATCGGGACTGCAGGACCTTGAAATGCCAGATTTTGGCAACGCCGATCCTGCCACGCTGTCGGGCGGGCAACGGGCCCGCATTGCCCTTATGCGAGCATTGCTGGCTGCACCCCAAGCGCTGCTGCTGGATGAGCCTTTTTCGAGGCTCGATGCGGGGTTGCGCGAGCGAATGAGGCTTTTTGTATACGGGCTCGTAAGAAAAAGGCAAATTCCCGTACTTATGGTGACGCATGACGAATCTGACATTGCCGATCCTGCGAGGGTCACCCGACTTTAGACGGGTGGCAAATCCGTCCCAACCCAAACAAAACCGGCCTGTGAAATTGATCAATGCTTGACCAAACCGCCACCGCGCTGATCAAGCCCGCCATTACGCGACTGGCCCGGGTGTTCGTGCGGGCTGGCGTTAGTGCCAATCAGATGACGCTAACAGGTTTTTTCATCGGCATGGTTGCTGCAGTAATGATAGCTATTGGCTCCTATTTTACGGGGGCTGCACTCATATTGCTATCCAGACTCTGTGATGGTCTGGACGGCGCTATGGCCCGCCAGACCGCGCCTACCGATTTGGGTGGCTATCTGGACATTGTTCTGGACTTTCTGTTTTATGCGGCCATCCCTCTGGCCTTTGCGGTGGCGCATCCCGCGCAAAACGCACTGGCCGCAGCGGTGCTGCTGGCAGCCTTTGTGGGAACCGGCAGCAGCTTCCTGGCATTTGCCATCATTGCCGCCAAACGAGGCCTGTCCAGCGTGGCGTACCCAAACAAGACCTTCTACTTTATGGGTGGTCTGACCGAGGCCACAGAAACTCTGCTTTGCTTTCTGGCCATGTGCCTGTGGCCGGCGAGCTTTTCTGTCATTGCCTACGGTTTCGCCGCTCTGTGCGTGGTGACCATCGTCATGCGGATCGGATGGGGCTGGCAGAAGTTTTCGTAAGAAAAGCCTGCATCTGTCGACCCACAGGGTATAACGAGGGCACATGTCCAGAACACGCGGGCCAGGCCAATATGCCGGGCTCATCGGGTCTACGTCTACCCCCAGAAAGAATCCTCATGAAAAGCAAAAAAATCGTCATCATCGCTACAGTGCTGGTCCTGATCGCGATGTATTTTGCATTTGATCTGGGTCGCTATTTCAGCCTCGACTTCATCAAGCAACAGCAGGGCAACTTTGCCAGCCTGTATGGCGAGCGTCCGGCAAGCGTGATACTGGTTTTCTTTGCCCTGTACGTGGCGGTTACCGCACTGTCTCTACCCGGCGCAGCCATCATGACTTTGGCCGCGGGCGCCATTTTTGGGTTGGTCACAGGCACAGTTATCGTGTCGTTCGCATCCTCCATTGGTGCAACCCTGGCCTTTCTCGCTGCCCGCTTCGTGCTGCGCGATACGGTGCAAAGCAAGTTTGGCACACGGTTGGCAGAAATCAACAAGGGCGTTGAAAAAGACGGTGCGTTTTATCTCTTTACGCTGCGTCTGGTGCCTTTGATACCGTTCTTCGTCATCAACCTGGTGATGGGTTTGACAAAAATGAAGGCGCTGACTTTCTATTGGGTCAGCCAGTTGGGTATGTTCCTGGGGACCATTGTGTTCGTCAACGCAGGCACTCAGCTGGCCAAAATCGATTCACTCAAAGGAATATTGTCCCCCGGGCTGATCGGCTCATTCGTGCTGCTGGGCGTGTTTCCGCTGGTGGCAAAGAAGATCGTCGACGCCGTCAAGGCACGCAAGGTATATGCCCGCTGGAACGCGGTGAAACCCAGATCCTTCGATCGCAATCTTGTGGTCATTGGCGGTGGTGCGGGTGGCCTGGTTTCAGCCTATATCGCTGCTGCAGTGAAAGCCAAAGTAACGCTAATCGAGGCCCACAAAATGGGCGGCGACTGCCTCAACTACGGATGCGTGCCAAGCAAGGCCTTGATCAAGAGCGCAAAGCTGGCACACCAGATGAAGCATGGCGCGAAATATGGCCTGGCGGACACGCAGGCGGTGTTCAGCTTCAAGGCTGTGATGCAGCGCATTCACGACGTGATTGCCGCGATAGAACCGCACGACAGTGTGGAGCGATACACCGGGCTGGGCGTTGAGGTTTTACAGGGCTACGCAAAAATTGTGAATCCCTGGACCGTCGAGGTCGCGATGAACGATGGCAGAAAGCAGACGCTGACGACCCGTTCCATAGTGATTGCGGCCGGGGCACGGCCTTTTGTGCCACCGTTACCGGGCATCGAGGATGTGGGCTATGTGACCAGCGATACGCTGTGGGACGAATTCGCAAAACTTGAGCAGATTCCCAAGCGGCTGGTCGTGTTGGGGGGCGGCCCTATTGGGTGCGAACTGTCTCAAAGCTTCCAGCGACTTGGCGCCCAGGTCACTCAGGTCGAGATGGCGCCGCGGATCATGGCGCGCGAAGATGAAGAGGTTTCCGAGCTGGCGCGGCAATCTCTCATCGCAGATGGCGTTCAGGTACTGACCAGCCATAAGGCACTGCGCTGCGAGACGAACGGTGCCACCAAGTCCATCATTGTTGAACACGGCGGCAAGGAGACATCGCTCGAATTTGAAGCGCTGATTTGCGCGGTTGGCCGGGTGGCACGTCTCACGGGCTATGGCCTCGAAGATATTGGCGTTACAACCCAGCGCACGGTGGTGACCAACGAGTACCTCGAAACCATATACCCCAACATCTATGCTGCGGGTGACGTCGCGGGACCCTTCCAGTTTACTCACACCGCTGCACACCAAGCCTGGTACGCCGCTGTCAACGCCCTTTTTGGCACCTTCAAACGGTTCAAGGCGGACTATTCGGTCATTCCCTGGGCCACGTTTATCGACCCGGAAGTCGCACGGGTAGGCCTCAACGAACAGGATGCCAAAGAAAAGGGCATCGCCTACGAAGTGGTGAAGTACGGTCTGGATGATCTTGATCGCGCCATTGCAGATAGCGAGACGCACGGCTTTGTCAAGGTGCTGACGGTGCCGGGCAAGGACCACATACTGGGTGTAACCATTGTGGGAACCCATGCTGGCGACTTGCTGGCCGAATACGTGCTGGCCATGAAACAGGGCTTGGGCATGAACAAGATTCTGGGCACCATTCACACCTATCCTACCTTGGCCGAAGCCAATAAATACGCGGCCGGCGAATGGAAACGGGCCCATCAGCCGGAGAGGCTCCTGCAGTGGGTGGCCAAATATCACAGCTGGAGGCGCGGATAAATTTATGACTTCCAAAGGCGTCAACCGAAGAAATGCTATTACCTTAATAGCTAAATATTCAATATTAGCGGGGGCTAGCGGTGCATTTGGACAAACAGCGGGTGACTTTGATCACCAATACCAGTTGTGGGACGCGCTTTTGAAAAAGCACGTTAAGTTTTTGCCCGACAACCGGCAGTCCCGAGTCAACTACACGGGGCTTGCTGCCGACCGCACAGAACTGCAGAAAGTTCTGACCTCGTTTACTTCGGTTTCCAAAGCCGACTTTGACAAGTGGACGCACGACCAGCGCATGGTTTTTCTGGCAAACGCCTATAACGCGTTTACTGTGGACCACATCTTGAGCAAGTATCCAAATCTCAAATCCATCAAGGATCTGGGCTCGGTTTTTTCGTCCGCATGGAAGAAAAATTTCTTCAGCCTGCTGGGCGAGGAGCGCAATCTGGACTGGATCGAACATGCGCAGCTTCGGCCCTTGTACAAAGAACCACGATTGCACGTGGCGCTGGTTTGCGCGAGCATCGGTTGTCCGGCTCTGCCGAGGGAAGCGTTTACCCCGGCTCGAATCGACGCTCAACTTGAAGAAGGCATGATTCGCTTCTTAGGTGATCGAACGCGCAATCGAATGGCGAATGGCAAACTCGAAGTCAGTGAAATATTCAAATGGTTTGGCGAGGATTTTGAAAAGGGCTATCGGGGCTTCTCCAAAGTGGAAGACGTCTTTGCCAAGTACGCTGAACAATTGGCTGATTCACCGTCAGATCGCGAGAAATTGAAGGCTAAAAGTGTTCCTGTTTCCTTCATCAGCTACGACTGGTCACTCAACGACTTGGGGCGCTAGGCTGGGGAGGCGCCTGGTCGTGTGTGTGGCCAGCCTCTTGGTAACAAGCGTTCAGGGCCAGTTGCTGACGCCCCTCTCCACCTCTGTCGATGGCTCGCTGCCAATGCCTTGGCGGGTCGTAGGTCTCCCAAACGACAAGGTACCCATCACGAAGCTGGAGATTGTGTCGCTTGAAGGGGAGCGGGTTTTGCGCATCACCAGCAATCGGTCGTATGGCAATGCCTTACATGAGTTGAGCGGCGACTTGACGCTTAAGCCTGGCGACACGTTAAGCTGGCGCTGGCGTCTGGACCGGCCACTGCCGACCGGAGACCTGAAACAAAAGGCCGGCGACGACACGGCACTTAAAGTCTGTGTGCTATTTGACATGCCGCTAGACAAGCTATCCTTGATGGAGCGCAATCTGTTTAAACTGGCCCGTGCAATGAGCAAGGAAAAATTGCCTTCCGCAACTGTTTGCTATGTCTGGGACCGTCTCTTGCCAGTCGGTACGGAGTTACCCAATGCCTATTCAAATCGCCTCAGGTTCATCGTGCTCGATTCGGGTGAACAGCAATTGAACCAATGGCGGCGCCATGAACGCGACCTTTACGCGGATTTCAGGCGTGCATTCGGACATGAGGCCGGGGACTCGGCAACCATCATGGCTGTAGCCGTCGGGGCTGATTCCGACAACACTGGCGCCACCAGTCTCGGGTATGTGGGTGATCCCAGTCTGATTTTGGCTGCACCCGGGGGCCAAATTGCCGCTCCCGTGAAACAATAGCGGCATGACGTCAAATTCTCCGGCCGACTTGCCGGTCAGTGGTCACAGGCACCTCGTTCTGCTTGGGGTTGGCCGTGCGCACCAATCTGTGTTGGCGTATTGGGCAGTGCATCCAGTGCCGGGCGTTCAAATTACCCTGGTTACCCCACACCATCATCAAATACCTACCGACTTGCTGCCAGGGTTAGTGGCTCGGCAAGTTGCAGTGGAAAGCTGTGCGGTCACAGTTGACTCCATGATTCATGGCAGCGGAATTCGCTGGATCCAGCAACATGCGGCCGCAGTTGACACGGCTACTCAAACCGTCGTACTGGACGACGGCAGTCAACTCGCATACGACTGGTTGGGCATCAATACGGGGCTGACCCAGGACCGCATTCGCATCGACAGTGACATTCCAGGCGCAAGAGAATTCGGCCTGTTCGTAAAGCCAGCCGAATTGTTTGCTGCATTGTGGCCTCGCGTAACGGAATTTACGTCAAATACACCGCGTAGCGTCATCGTTGTTGGCGACGATCCGATCTCCATTGAACTGGCTTTGGCCATTCGCCATCGCCTTGAGACTGCGGCGGTAACGCTTTTAACGGGCGGTGGTCCGCTGGCTCCCAAGCTGCCAGCCCCAATGCGTGATCGCATTGAAATTCAACTCAGGAAGGTGCGAGTGACCGTTCTCGAAGATCGTCTGACTCATTTGCATCAAGGGCACGCAGTGCTGGGTTGCGGCGCACATCTGGCTTGTCACGTGCCCATATTGGCTGCGGGCGCAGCATCGCCAGCATGGCTGGATTCAAGCGGCCTCGCACTGTCAGATGAAGGGTTGATATCGGTGAATGGCTCACATCAGTCCGTCAGCCATCCAAACGTCTTCGCCTCCGGCGGCATTTGCACGCTGCCCTCAAACCAGAGGTTTGCCTCTAACCTGATATCAATCATATCTGGGCGCCCAGCGCGGCAGACGGCAAAAGTTAAAGAGGACGCATTCCACATGTTGTCTTGTGGTGATGGTTCGGCCATCGTGGGTTGGCAAAACCTGTGCTTCCGGGGACGATGGGTTCAACGGTGGAAAGAGCGCAAAACATTCAGGGGAGTGATCCACGCCCACGTGGCACCTTCCTGAGTTATCAAAGTCGCTTGGACAACAGGCTGACATAGTCGTGATGCTGGGTATTGACGGTCGACACACGGTACTCCACAGGTTTGTCACCAAAGGTGAGTGCGACCCGATGCACCTCAATAGCAGGCGTACCGACGGGCAAACCCAGCATGCGCGCGGTATGGCGGGTTGTGCCGGCCGCACGGGCGCGCTCTTGTGCGCGCAGCACGGTAATGCCAAACTCGCTTTGGTATAGGGCGTAGATCGTGCTCGGTCGGTCAAGCAACCGCTTCTCCGTCAGCCCTTTGAATAAAACGGATGAAATCACGATGTGATCGTGAGCCACCAGATGCCCGTCCAGTTTCAGGCGATTGTCGATCCGATAAACCGGATCACCTGCCCTGATCCACAATACTGCGGCCTCAATCAGCGTGGCTTTGTCTTTGTCAAAACCCATACATTCCACAACGGGGTAATGACTGACTGGCATACGGTCCGAATCAAGCGGGTCCGGGCGCGGCTCGACGTGAAAAAAGTGAAACAGAAATCGGTCATGCGTATGGGTTGCGACAGTTGTGCCTTTCCCTTGCCTTCTCACCAGCACGTGTTCATGGACGAGCTCGTCAGTTGCCCTTCGCAACGTTCCTACGCTTACCTCCAGCGCAGCGGCGAGCACCGTCTCATTGGGCAAAACCTTCCCGGGACCACACCGGCCAGTTTCAATCGATCGCAACAGTTCGCGCTTGACCTGTCGGTACAAGGGAACCTCGCCAGTGGCAGTGACAGGAACCAGTCCCAAGGCATCTATGTTCATCGTCAATCCTCTTCACATCGAGCTTTGAATATACATTCAAGTCATCCATATGACTTGATTGACAAGCATTTGAAGGCCACTAAACTGAGCTTTTTTCAAACTGAACCAGAAAGGCGCTTCGATGATTCACTTTGTATTACATGATGCCAAAGACACGGTCGCCGTGATTGTGGTCGAGGGTGTCAAATCCGGAACCGACATGACCGGCTGGATCATGGACGAAGATCGCATGATCAACGTCCAGGCGCAACAAGACATTCCGATCGGCCACAAAGTGGCACTAAAGGACATGGCTGTCGGAGACACCATTCTCAAATACGGCATCGACATGGGTAAGGTCGTCGCGCCCATAAAAGCCGGACAGCACGCCCACGTACACAACATCAAGACCAAGCGCTGGTAATACCTCGTCAACGATCAAGGAACAAACATGACAGTCATCGACAAAAACACCACCTTCCTCGGCTACCGTCGCGAAAACGGTCGCGTGGGCATTCGCAACCACGTCATCATCCTGCCTTTGGATGACCTCTCCAATTCTGCCGCGGAAGCAGTCGCGCACAACATCAAGGGCGCCATGGCGATCCCGCATCCTTACGGTCGCCTGCAGTTCGGCGCTGACCTCGACCTACACTTTCGCACGCTCATCGGCGCAGGTTGCAACCCGAATGTGGCCGCCGTCGTCGTCATTGGCATTGAAGACGGCTGGACACAAAAGGTAGTTGACGGAATCAAGACAACTGGCAAACCCGTGGTTGGCTTTGGCATCGAAGGTCACGGCGACCACGACACCATTCTGCGTGCCAGCAAGGCCGCCCGCGAATATGTCCAATGGGCCAGCGAGAAGCAACGTGAAAGCTGCCCCATTTCCGAACTGTGGGTGTCCACAAAATGCGGCGAGTCCGACACGACCTCCGGCTGCGGCGCCAATCCCACCGTGGGTAATGCGTTTGACAAGCTGCACCCGCTGGGCAACTACCTTTGCTTTGGCGAGACCTCGGAGATCACTGGCGGTGAGCAAATCGTAGCGCAGCGCTGCGCCACACCAGAGGTCAGGGAACAGTTCATGTTTATGTTCAACCGGTATCAGGACATGATCAACCGCCACAAGACAAGCGACCTGTCGGACAGCCAGCCCACCAAGGGCAATATTGCAGGCGGATTGACCACGATTGAAGAAAAGGCACTGGGCAATATCCAGAAGATTGGCAAGAAGTGCACGGTTGATGGCGTCATTGACAAGGCAGAAGTGCCAACCCATCCAGGCCTGTGGTTCATGGACTCGTCCAGCGCTGCAGCGGAGATGGTGACCTTGTGCGCCGCCTCGGGCTACGCCATCCACTTCTTCCCTACCGGGCAGGGCAATGTTATTGGCAACCCGATCGTACCGGTCATCAAAATCTGCGCAAACCCGCGCACGGTGCGATTGATGAGCGAGCACGTGGATGTGGATTCTTCAGGTCTATTGCAGCGTGAGGTCACTCTGGATCAAGTCGGCGACAAATTGCTCGAGTGCATGCTCAGAACCGCCAACGGGCGTTTGACCGCAGCCGAGGCCCTGGGCCACCGCGAGTTTGTGCTAACGCGCTTGTTTGAAAGTGCTTGACAAAAACGTACCTGACATAAGATAAGGCAAATGTACCGTGCACACTCAAGCGGCAGCTTAGGTGTTGCGCGGTGACGCCGCAAGGTTTGGTCCATAGCCAGCCTGATGACTAACCTGATAAGGAGACTCAACATGACACTGCCTCTACGCTCTACTTGCATCGCCGCTGCCTTGGCGCTTGCCACTTCGTTTTCGATAGCTGCCGGCTTCCCGGAAAAGACCATCAATTACGTCATCCCGTTCGGCCCGGGTGGTGAATCTGACGTTTCCGCACGGCTGCAGGAGCCTGTATTTAAGAAGCTTACGGGTCAGAGCCTTGCCATACAGTACAAAGCGGGGGCTGGCGGCGCAGCCGGGTGGTCACAGCTCAATACCATGGCCGGTGACGGCTATACAGTCATGGGCACCAATCTGCCGCATATCGTGCTGCAGCCATTGGAAAAGGATGTTGGTTACAAGACTGACGACATCACGACGGTGTTCTGGTTCCATTACACACCTGACGCCTTGATGGTTCCGGCTGACAGCCCCATCAAGAACCTGAAGGACTTCGTTGAGGCCGCAAAAAAAGCGCCCGGAGCAACAACCTTGTCGGGGTCAGGCACTAATTCTGCCAACCACCTGGCGCAGCGTCAGTTCGACAAGATGGCGGGGATCAAGACAACCTATGTCCCGTTCGGGGGCACGGGCCCGTCCAATACCGCGCTGTTGGGCAAACAGGTCTCCGGAAGCTGGGGATATACAACTGTCCAGATGCAGCTCGGTGCGCAAGTGCGATGCCTCGCTGTAGCCATGGAGAAGCGGCACCCAAAGCTGCCTGACTGCCCGACTTTCAAGGAACAAGGTTATAACCTCGTGGGTGGAGCCTATAGGGGCGTTGCAGTCCCCAAATCCACCCCTGCTGACGTGCAGGCCAAACTTGCAGACATCCTGGCGAAAGTCAACGCAGATCCAGAATTCATTCGCAAGATGGAGGAAGGTGGCTTTGCGTTACTCAACGTCGGCCCAGCCCAGATGGGCGCTTTTATGGCCGAAGTGAAAGATCGCTACGAGAGCCTGGCCAAGGAAATGGGTATCGTAAAGAAATAATCGCAAAACCAGTTCAACGGGTGAATTTCGCAGGGAGTTGCGATTGACATATTGCCAGTCGGCCTTTCATGGGTAGCGTTGAATACCTGCTGGCGGCGCTGACGCCACTGAACTTGCTTCTGGCGCTTGGGGGCGTCGTTGCAGGCACGGTAATTGGCGCCCTGCCCGGACTGACAGCCACCATGGCGGTGGCAGTTTTGGTGCCTTTCACGTTCACCATGGCCCCCGCTGCGGCGTTAATCGCGCTCGGCGCGATTTACACGGGGGCCATTTACGGCGGTGCCTACGCTGCGATTCTGCTCAACACACCGGGCACACCTTCGTCGATCGCGACAACATTTGACGGTTATCCGATGGCGCGGAAGGGACACGGCGATTTGGCGCTCACCCTGGCATGCCTGGCGTCAGTCTTCGGAGGATTGGTTGGTGCAGGCTTCCTGTTGATCCTGGCGCCGCCAATGGCCACAGTAGCGCTGAAGTTCGGTCCGGTTGAATATTTTTGGCTAGGCCTGTTCGGCCTGACCTTGATCGCCTCACTCGGCGAAGGCAGCACCATTAAAGGTTTGATTGGTGGTGGCATCGGCTTGTTGCTATCGATGGTTGGCGTGGCCGAAGTAGGTGGTGACATTCGCTACGTTGGTGATTTTAAACCGCTACTGGGAGGGATTGATGTCGTAGCGGCGCTGATCGGCCTGTATTGCATCCCAGTCCTGATTGACCTGGTGGCCACTCCCGTTGCGCATTTGGAAACGGGTAGCCGGGTGGCGAGCTTTCGGTTACCCGAGGCTATAGCCATCCTCAAACGTTCGAAATTCAATTTGACG
>JAHEBY010000236.1 GCA_024642025.1 Comamonadaceae bacterium
TCCACATTCAAGCCACAAAAAAAGAAAAACCGCCGAGGATGGCCTCCGGGGCGGTTTCAAATCAATCGCAAAGCCTATTTCGCGTCGTCAGTCGTGTCCTGACCAAAAGGCAAGGCCAAATTACACAACTTTGGTTTTGATGCTCCCCACGCCTTCGCAAAAGCCTTCCATCACATCGCCGCGTTTGATTGGCCCCACGCCAGCCGGAGTGCCTGTCATGATGAGGTCGCCCGCCTTCAACTCAAAAATCGTTGACAGGTGTTCAATAATTTCAGGCACGTTCCAGATCAGCTGATCCAGATCGCTCTTTTGCTTGACTTCACCGTTAACCTTCAGCCAGATGTCACCTTTGGACAGATGACCGCATGTGGCTACGGGCACGATGTCTGTGATCGGGGCGCTATGCTCGAATGCTTTACCGATTTCCCATGGTCGGCCGGTCTTTTTGGCTTCACCTTGCAGGTCCCTGCGGGTCATATCAAGACCCAATGCGTAGCCGTAAATGTGATCAAGCGCCTTGTTCGCCTTGATGTCCTTGCCGCCAGTGCCGATCGCCAGGACCATCTCTACTTCGTAGTGAACATTGTTGCTTTGCGGCGGATACGGGAAATCACCGTTATCCAGGACCAGATTGTCCGGGTTCTTCTGGAAAAAGAATGGCAACTCCCGGTCCGGGTCATGACCCATCTCGCGGGTGTGCTCCGCATAATTTCTGCCAACGCAGTAAATCCGGCGAACCGGAAACCTGGACGAAGTGCCCCGCACGGCGACCGAAACAGCGGGCACCGCCGGAATAACGAATTCATTCTGGGAATTAGTCATTTGATTCTTCTTTCAACCAGCAATCGGCTGCGAGGCAGATCACATGTTGTCGATCATCACCTGGCCAAAGCCCGAGCAGCTTACCTGAGTTGCACCATCCATCAGGCGGGCAAAGTCATAAGTGACTTTCTTGCTCAGGATCGACTTCTCCATGGACTTGATGATGCAGTCGGCGGCTTCCGTCCAGCCCATATGGCGCAGCATCATCTCGGCTGAAAGAATCTCCGAACCGGGGTTCACATAGTCTTTGCCGGCGTATTTGGGAGCCGTGCCGTGCGTGGCTTCAAAGCAGGCCACGGTATCGGACATATTGGCGCCCGGTGCGATGCCGATACCGCCAACCTGTGCCGCCAGCGCGTCGGAAATATAGTCGCCGTTCAGGTTCAGCGTAGCCACCACAGAATATTCTGCGGGGCGCAACAAAATCTGCTGCAGGAAGGCGTCGGCTATAACGTCTTTGACGATGATTTCCTTGCCCGTTTTGGGGTTCTTGAACTTGCACCATGGACCGCCGTCGATCAGCTGAGCGCCAAACTCTTTTTGCGCCAGCGCGTAGGCCCAGTCGCGGAAACCACCTTCGGTGAATTTCATGATGTTGCCCTTGTGCACGATGGTCACATTGGGCTTGTCGTTGTCGATGGCGTACTGGATGGCCTTGCGCACCAGGCGCTCGGTACCTTCAATCGACACGGGCTTGATGCCAATGCCCGAGGTATTGGGGAAACGGATTTTCTTGACACCCATTTCGTCGATCAGGAACTTGATGAGCTTCTTGGCCTTGTCGGACTGGGCTTCGTATTCGATACCGGCATAGATATCTTCCGAGTTCTCACGGAATATCACCATATTGGTTTTGTGGGGCTCCTTTACCGGAGAAGGCACGCCAGAGAAGTATTGAACGGGCCGCAGGCACACATACAGATCAAGCTCCTGGCGCAGCGCCACATTCAGGGAGCGGATGCCGCCGCCCACGGGCGTGGTCAACGGGCCTTTGATGGACACCACGTATTCACGCAGGACCTTCAGGGTTTCTTCGGGCAGCCAGACGTCAGGGCCATAGACCTTGGTGGACTTCTCGCCGGCATACACCTCCATCCAGTGGATCTTCTTTTTGCCGCCATAGGCCTTGGCCACGGCTGCATCCACCACCTTGAGCATGACCGGCGTGATGTCCAGCCCCGTTCCGTCACCTTCAATGAAAGGAATGATCGGCTCGTCGGGCACGTTGAGCGACATATCCTTGTTGACGGTGATTTTCTGGCCTGCTGAGGGCACCTTAACGTGCTGGTACATGGGGTGGTCTCTGGTTATGTTGAAGGTTTTGCCCGCGATTGCAGACCTTACAAATTTTAACGTCAAATATTTTCACGAAGCTGTCAACCGCCCTGACAAGGGCGCCGTTACGGGAGGGCTTCCTGAAAATGGAAGAAACAAACGGTCGATATTCCATTAAGTTAACCATTCCAAGGACACCATGAACAAAGTTCTCGCAACCCTGATCGCCAGCCTGTTTGCTGTTGGCGCATTCGCTCAAGCCGCTGCTCCTGCCGCTGCAAAAGTTGCAGCTCCTGCTGCCGCCGCTGCTCCAGCAGCCGCTGCCGCTCCAGCCGCTGCACCAGCTGCTGAGATGAAGAAAGAAGAAATGAAGCCAGAAGCCAAAAAGGCTGCAAAGGCTGAAAAGAAGGTCATGAAGAAAAAGACCAAAAAAGCAAAGAAAATGGAAAAAGCCGCTGACAAGCCAGCCGCTTAAGTCTTTTTAGACTTTGCGACAAAATGCCCGCAGCAGCGGGCATTTTGCTTTTGAGCCCGTGATTCAACATGAACGAGGTATTTGCCATGAAGTCGCTTGCATCGCGCGCGAGATTGTTGGTCCTGACGTTGTTAACGACGCTGGCAGCCGCCCTGCCCGCACGGGCCCAGGATGCGGACGGGGCGCCCCAGCTCAACCTGCCCCGTACCAAGCTATCGGCAGGCATGTATTTGCTGGATGTTCAACTGGCCGCAAGGTCCAACGAACGCGAGATCGGGCTGATGTTCCGAAAGGACATGCCCCAGGCCGAAGGCATGCTGTTTGTCTTTGAGCAGCCCGGCGTTCAATGTTTCTGGATGAAAAACACGATTTTGCCGCTGACGGCGGCCTTTGTGGCAGACGATGGCACCATCGTGAATCTGGCCGACATGAAGCCCCAGACCACCGACTCTCACTGCTCGGCCAAGCCCGTGCGCTTTGTGCTGGAAATGAATCAGGGCTGGTTTGCCAAAAAGAACATCAAGGCCGGCTTCAAGCTGGTCGGCACGCCGTTTCAAGTGAGCAAATAGATCTGCAGCCCAGCTACCACCAGCGAGCAAATTGCTACATATTAAATAGCTGTTCGCGCATATCCGACGGGGGCTAGAGGCCTAAATCGCATAAAAAAAAGCCACCTTTCGGTGGCTTTTCGCATTTCGGGCCAGTAATCAGCCGAAGTTCTTCTGGGCGAAGTCCCAATTCACCAGTTTGTCCAGGAAGGTCTCGACAAACTTGGGGCGGGCGTTGCGGTAGTCGATGTAATAGGCGTGCTCCCATACGTCAACGGTCAGAAGGGCCGTGTCGGCCGTGGTGAGTGGCGTGCCGGCGGCGCCAGTGTTGACGATGTCAACCGTGCCATCGGGCTTTTTAACCAGCCAGGTCCAGCCGGAGCCGAAGTTGCCCACCGCGCTTTTGACAAACGCTTCCTTGAAGGCAGCATAGCTACCCCATTTGGCCTTGATGGCATCGCCCAGCTTGCCCGAAGGTTCGCCGCCGCCGGCGGGTTTCATGCAGCTCCAGAAAAAAGTGTGGTTCCAGATCTGGGCGGAGTTGTTGTAGACGCCACCGCTGGACTTTTTGATGATCTCTTCGAGCGTCATCTTCTCGAACTCGGTACCTTTTTGCAGATTGTTGAGGTTGGTCACGTAGGCGTTGTGGTGCTTGCCGTGGTGAAACTCCAGCGTTTCCTTGGAATAGGCTGGGGCCAGTGCGTCGATGGCGTAAGGCAGTGCGGGCAGTGTGTGTTCCATGATTTCCTCTCGGTTCGTAGTTGTTTGAAAAAATGCAGGCTGCCATGCCCGCCAAACCTTCATTGTAGAAACTTTGACAAACCCTGCTGGCACCAGACTTAAAACCGCACCCCACCTGCGGGGCGGTGTGCTACCGCTATTTCACTGTCATGTCGACTGCGCCGTCGGCCAGCGTGGCGCGCACATCCTGCCCGCTGGCAAGCTGGCCGACGCGGGTCAGAGCCTGCCCCTCAGGCGTGGTCAGCCAGGCATAGCCGCGCTGCAGCACCAGTGTTGGGTCGAGCAAGCCAAGGCGTGTGGCGGCGCGGTCCAGCCGCTCGCGATGCTGTCGCAAACCCAGCAGCAATTGCTCGGGCAGGCGGCCCTGCAGATGCGCGATATCCTGCTTTTTTTGACGCAGAAACAGCTGTGATGCAAATGCCAGCCGCTGCGTATGACCGGCCAGCGTGAGCCGGTGACCCGCCGCCAATGCAGATGGGCGCCCCAGCCGCGCGGCGGCCGTATCGAGCCGCTGGTTGTGCCTGTCGACCTGGCGCACCACAGCATCGGCCATCCGCTCCTGCATCAGCTCCAGCGCGCCAAGCCAGACATCCCTCGGCTGCGACACCAGTTCGGCCGCTGCCGTGGGGGTGGGCGCACGCAGGTCGGCGCAAAAGTCCGCGATCGTGAAATCGGTTTCATGGCCCACGCCCACGATCACCGGCACAGGGCTTTGCACAATGGTGCGCGCCAGCCGTTCATCGTTGAAGGCCCAAAGGTCTTCAATGGCGCCCCCGCCACGCACCAGTAGAACGACATCAACCACCGGGGAATCCGGTTTTTTTTGAGTCAAATCGGACTCTAGCCCCCGTCCCTCTTGTGTGAGATGATATAAATTTGATAGCGATCGGATCAGCTCGGCGGGCGCCCCTGCGCCTTGCACCGCCGCCGGCGCCAACACTACGGGGATGTGCGGCA
>JAHEBY010000237.1 GCA_024642025.1 Comamonadaceae bacterium
GGCGATGACGTAACCGTTATGACGCAAGCGCAGCTGTATGCCGCGCGGCGCCGCATGGGCATGCTGTTCCAGTTTGGCGCGCTTTTTGCTGATTTTGATGTTTTCGAGAATGTCGCGTTTCCATTGCGCGAACATACCGATCTGTCCGACTCACTCATTCGCGATATTGTGCTGATGAAACTCAATGCGGTCGGTCTGCGTGGCGCGCGGGACCTGATGCCCAGCGAGGTGTCCGGCGGCATGGCCCGCCGCATCGCGCTGGCGCGGGCCATCGCGCTGGACCCTGAACTGGTGATGTACGACGAGCCGTTTTCTGGCCTCGACCCGATCTCCCTGGCGACCGCTGCAAAACTCATACGTGAGCTGAACGACGCCATGGGCCTGACCAGTGTTTTTGTCTCGCATGAACTGGAGCAGACCTTCGCCATTGCTGACCACGTCATCATTTTGGCCAACGGAAAAATTGCCTCCCAAGGCACACCCGAAAGCGTGCGCAACAGCAGTGATCCACTGGTTTACCAGTACGTCAATGCGTTGTCGGATGGACCGGTACAGTTTCACTACCCCGGCCCGAGCATTTCGGAAGACTTCAGTTCGGGCTTGATGGCGCCGGCGCCGCGTGCTGCCGGGGAATCTGCATGAGTTGGTACAAGCCATCCGACGTGGGTTTTGCCACACGGCGCCTGTTGGGAAATCTGGGGCACGGCGCGCGCCTGTTTGTCCGCCTGGTGGCACTGTTGGGCCCGACGCTGAAGCGTTTCGGCCTGGTGCGGGACCAGATGCATTTCCTGGGCAATTATTCGTTGGCCATCATTGCCGTATCGGGTCTGTTTGTCGGGTTTGTTTTTGGGCTTCAGGGTTACTACACGCTGCAGCGCTATGGTTCGTCCGAGGCGCTGGGCCTCTTGGTCACGCTCAGCCTGGTTCGCGAGCTGGGGCCGGTGGTAACCGCACTGTTATTTGCGGGCCGGGCTGGTACATCCCTCACGGCAGAGATTGGCCTTATGAAGGCTGGCGAGCAGATCAGCGTGATGGAGATGATGGCCGTTGACCCGGTGCAGCGCATTCTGGCGCCCCGGTTCTGGGCGGGCGTATTGGTAATGCCGCTTCTGGCCGCCGTTTTCAGCGCCATGGGCGTTATTGGGGGCTGGGTTGTGGGCGTCCTGATGATTGGCGTGGACGCCGGCTCGTTCTGGAGCCAGATTCAGGGCGGCGTGGACGTCTGGAAGGATGTGGGCAATGGTGTGGTCAAAAGTATTGTTTTTGGATTCACCGTAACCTTTATTGCCTTGCTGCAGGGTTTTGAAGCGCTGGCTACGCCCGAAGGCGTGGCCAGCGCCACCACGCGGACCGTGGTGGTGGCGTCGTTGTCGGTTTTGGGTCTGGATTTCATCCTGACCGCTTTGATGTTTACGATTTAGGAGAGTGGGATGCAACGCTCAAAAAATGATGTCTGGGTGGGTATTTTTGTCATTATTGGGGCTGCCGCCATCCTGTTTCTGGCACTCCAGTCGGCCAATTTGTTGTCCTTGAGTTTTCAGTCCACCTACCGCGTGAACGCGAAATTTGACAATATTGGCGGCCTCAAGCCCAAGGCGGCCGTGCGCAGTGGGGGTGTGGTGATTGGCAGGGTTGACTCCATTAGCTTTGATGACAAATCTTTTCGGGCCAATGTGGCCCTGGAGCTGGAGAAACGCTATGTTTTTCCCAAAGACAGTTCTTTGAAAATACTGACCAGCGGCCTGCTTGGGGAGCAATACGTCGGCCTGGAAGCTGGTGCTGACGAGAAAAATCTGGCTGCAGGGGACACCATTGGGGCCACTCAGTCTGCTGTTGTGCTTGAAAATTTGATTAGCCAATTCCTGTTCAGCAAGGCGTCTGACGGCGCCAATTCATCGGGCAGCGGAAGCAAAAAATGACGCCCACCTGCACGTCACCTGCGAAGCGGAAGTTCGCTATAACAAATATAGCTGTTAATCCATATATGACGGGGGCTAAGGCCATATTTGGCATTGCAATTGTTATGTTGATGGCAGCTTGTGCCACGGCACCTGGCGGCAACCCCAAGGACCCCTGGGAGTCGTACAACCGTGGCATGACCAAGTTCAATGATGGCGTAGACAGCGCAGTGCTCAAACCTGTCGCCATGGCTTATCGCGAGGTGACGCCACCCATGGTGCGTACCGGCGTGAGCAACTTTTTCGGGAATTTGACCCAGTTGTGGACCGCAGTCAATGGAGCCCTGCAACTGCGCGGCCAAGTTGCGGTGGAGAGCTTGATGCGCTTCAACGTCAATTTTTTCTTCGGTCTGGGTGGCGTACTGGATATTGCCAGCGAGATGGGTATTGAGCGCCATAGCGAAGATTTTGGTCAGACTTTGGGACGCTGGGGCGTGCCAACCGGGCCGTATCTGGTGTTGCCATTGTTGGGGCCTTCGACGCTACGTGATGCATCCGCATTCACCGTGCAGGCGTATGGTGACCCGGTTGCGCAAATCAATGACACCGGCACCCGCACGGCATTTTCCGTATTGCGCATCGTGGATACCCGGTCCAACTTGTTGAGGGCCGGCTCCGTGCTGGACGCTGCAGCGCTGGACAAGTATTCTTTCCTGCGCGACGTCTATTTGCAGCGTCGGGAAAGTGAAGTCTTCGATGGGATCGACAGGCCGCCATCTGATTTGCCTGCTGATGAGTAACATCAAGATGGATAGTTGTGAAGGCTTGCATTGAAAGCGGAGGTCGGCCTCGTCAAGGGGTGGCGCGTTAAGTAATGGCGGATAGTTCCGTTTAGTTGGAGGGTCAGTATGAAACGTCGTATTTTTGGACAATGGGGATCTGCGGTTTTGCTGGGTCTGGTTAGCTGGCTTTTTGTGGGTGTGGCTACAGCGCAAACTGCTGCCGAGGCGCCAGACGCCTTTGTAAAACGCCTGTCATCGGATGTCCTGGACTCCATCAAGGCAGACAAATCCATCCAGCAAGGCGAGACGGATAAGGTCGTGGCGCTGGTGGAAACTAAGATCCTGCCCAATCTCAATTTTGAGCGCATGACGGCCTCCGCCGTAGGCCCTGGCTGGCGCCAGGCCACGCCCGAGCAAAAAAAGCGCCTGCAGGAAGAGTTCAAGATACTACTCGTGCGCACCTATGCTGGCGCCTTGGCTCAGGTCAATGACCAAACCATTACCCTGAAACCCATGCGCGCATCGCCCGAGGACAAGGAAGTTATTGTCCGCACGGAAATCAAGGGTCGGGGCGACCCGGTTCAGCTGGACTACAGGCTTGAGAAAACACCTGGACAGGGCGCGGGCTGGAAGATTTATAACCTGAACGTACTTGGGGTCTGGCTGGTGGAAACCTACCGAAGCCAATTTGCGCAGCAAATCAATGTCAGTGGCATCGATGGCCTCATTTCGGCCCTTGCTGAACGCAACAAGGCCAACGCCAAAAACGGCTAGCGAATCGAATGACGATGTTGGTGCTGCCTCCTGAAGTTACCCACAAGCATGCGAATGGCTGCTTGTTGATGCTCGCCCAAGGCCTGCCCAAACAGACTGAAAATCCCGTGGTGGTGGACGCCACAGGTCTGGCGCGGTTCGATTCGTCGGCGCTCGCCGTGCTGCTGGAGTTTCGCCGCCATTGCCTTGCGCAGGGCAAGGCAATGAGCATACATGCCATGCCCGAACGCTTGCGTCACCTTGCTGGCGTCTATGGCATTGATGAGCTGCTGCCAGCGCATGAAGGGCAGTCCGCTTAAAATAGCGGGCTCTCATGTCAGCCATCTCATTCAAGTCGGTCTCCAAAACCTACCCATCACCCCGCGGCCCTAAAGGCTCCACGTTTTACGCGCTTGATCGTGTGACGCTGGACGTTGAAGAGGGTGAGTTTTTTGGTCTGCTAGGACCCAATGGAGCGGGCAAAACCACCATGATCAGCATTCTGGCTGGGCTTTCGCGGGCCAGCTCGGGGCATGTCAGCGTACGCGGGCACGATGTGCAGACCGACTATGCGCTGGCTCGGCGCAGCCTGGGAGTGGTGCCACAAGAGCTCGTGTTTGATCCTTTTTTCAATGTCCGCGAGGCCCTTCGCATCCAGTCGGGCTATTTTGGCGTCAAGCACAACGACGACTGGATCGATGAGCTGCTGGATAGCCTAGGTTTGGCCGACAAGGCGCAGGCCAATATGCGGCAGCTTTCGGGTGGCATGAAGCGCCGTGTGTTGGTGGCACAGGCCTTGGTGCACAAGCCGCCTGTTATTGTTCTGGACGAGCCCACCGCTGGTGTTGACGTGGAATTGCGTCAGACCTTGTGGAAATTCATCGCCAAACTGAACCGTCAGGGCCACACCGTGCTGCTAACCACGCATTACCTGGAAGAGGCCGAAGCCCTGTGTGGCCGCATCGCCATGCTCAAAACTGGCCGTGTGGTGGCGTTAGACCATACGAGCGAGCTGCTGAAGGCGGCTTCGAGCAATGTGCTGCGCTTCAAGGTGGACGGAGAGTTGCCAAAAACCCTATCTGACCAGGCGCGCATCACCGGACGCATCGTGCAGTTTCCCGCAAATGACGCTGGAGAAATCGAACACTATCTTGCGGCCGTGCGTGAAGCGGGCCTGGTTGCGCAGGACGTCGAGATTCGCAAGGCTGATCTGGAAGATGTGTTTCTTGACGTCATGAAAAGAAACGAGCAGGGTGCGACTGGCCCTGAACCGGGTTTGTCTGAAGTTGACACGGTACCGCCGGTTGACAGCGAAGACAAAGAAGCTGCCGGTGTCACGGCGCCGCCGCTATGAACGGTTGGCAAACCCTGCTCTACAAGGAA
>JAHEBY010000238.1 GCA_024642025.1 Comamonadaceae bacterium
TACATGCCGGCTACACACCTGACCCGACCACCAAAGCCGTCGCTGTACCGATCTACCAAACCGTCGCCTACGCGTTTGACGACACGCAGCATGGCGCCGACCTGTTCGACCTGAAGGTTGCAGGCAACATCTACTCCCGAATCATGAACCCCACCAACGGGGTGCTGGAAGCCCGCGTGGCGGCGCTTGAGGGTGGCATTGGTGCGCTGGCGGTGGCCTCAGGCATGTCGGCCATTGCCTATGCCATTCAAACCATTGCAGAGACCGGCGACAACATCGTTTCGGCCTCCACGTTGTACGGAGGCACCTACAACCTGTTCGCCCACACGTTCCCGCAAATGGGTATCGAGACGCGCTTTGCCGACTACCGCGACCCCGCCTCGTTCGCCAAGCTGATCGACAGCCGAACCAAGGCTGTGTATTGCGAAACCATTGGCAACCCACTGGGCAACATCACCGATCTGGCGGCACTGGCCAAGGTGGCGCATGAACACGGCGTGCCCCTGATTGTGGACAACACGGTGGCCAGCCCCTACCTGTGCCGGCCGTTCGAGCACGGCGCGGACATCGTGGTGCACTCGCTCACCAAATACCTCGGCGGTCATGGCACCACCATCGGCGGCGCCATCGTGGACTCGGGCAAGTTCCCCTGGAGCGAGCACAAAGCCCGCTTCAAACGACTGAACGAACCCGACGTGAGCTACCACGGCGTGGTCTACACAGAAGCGCTCGGCCCCGCCGCTTATATCGGCCGGGCCCGCGTGGTGCCATTGCGCAATATGGGCGCCGCGCTCTCACCGATGAATGCGTTCCAGATTTTGCAGGGCATCGAGACCCTGCCCTTGCGGATGGATCGCGTGTGTGAAAACGCCTTGAAAGTAGCGCAACACCTCAAGAGCCACGCCAAAGTGGGCTGGGTGAACTACGCAGGTTTGAGCGATCACGCCGACCAGGCCCTGGTGAAAAAAATGTTGGGCGGCAAAGCCTCAGGCATCATCAGTTTTGGTCTCAAGGCGGCCGATGGCCTGAAGGCTGGCGCCAAGTTTCAGGATGCGCTCAAGCTGTTCACACGTCTGGTGAATATTGGTGATGCCAAATCATTGGCGTGTCACCCCGCCTCCACCACCCACCGCCAGCTAAATGTCGCTGAGCTGGAGAAGGCCGGTGTCAAACCCGACATGGTCCGCCTCTCTATCGGTATCGAACATATCGACGACCTGCTGGCCGATCTGGATCAGGCGCTGGCTACGGTTTGACAGTACCCACGACCAGCCGGCCCATGGTCAGCCCGCCGCAAGGCATTCAATAGCCTTTTGCATGCCCATCTGACCGTGCGGGATGCCCTGCACGGTCATGGCGGCCTCCACGCCAGCGAGGCACCCCAAAATCATCGCGGCATTCATGTCGCCCAGATGGCCGATGCGAAACACGCGCCCTGCCAGCATGCCCAATCCACCAGCAATGGCTACCTGAAAGCGCTCGCGGGCAATGGCGCGCATGGCCTCCGGGTCCGCCCCACCCATAAGCTCGATCGCCGTCACCGAGGTTGAGCGCGCCTTTGGTACTTTGCAAAAAAACTGTACTGCGCCAACCTCGCTCCAGCTTTGCACCGCAGCATGCACAGCCCGAGTCATTAATGCGTGACGTGCCAGCACCTGGTCCACACCTTCCTCAAAAATCAGGTCGAGCGCCGCCTCAAGGCCGCGAAGCAGGGTTTGCGGTGGTGTGCCACAGAACTTGCGATAAGCCAGCTCGCTCTTCCTCAATCGCCAGTCCCAATAGAAACGCGGCGTCGGATTGCGCTCGCAAACGGCCATGGCGCGGGCGTCGACCGCCGCAAATCCGAGGCCCGGCGGGCACATCAGGCCCTTTTGGGAGGCGCCCAGCACCACGTTGACGCCCAACTCGTCCATTGCAAATGGTGCGGCGCCGAGCGAAGCCACCACATCAACCACAAACAGCGCCGGATGCCCGGCCGCGTCCATCGCGGCGCGCAAGGCACGCAGGTCGCTGGTGACACTGCTGGCGGTGTCGGTATGAACCGCGAAGACCGCGGCAATCTCATGAGCCTTGTCGTCGCGGAGCACCTGCTCCAGTTCTGCCGGGTCTATGGGCTGCCCTTCCGTCCAGCGCATACGCTGCACCCTGGCACCCGTGCCTTCCACTTGTAGCGCCCAGGATTCGGAAAAATGTCCGGTAGCGGGTACCAAAGCCGTCTGGCCAGGCGCCAGCAGGTTCACATTGACAGCTTCCCACGCCCCGTGGCCATTCGCGGCATAGATGAAAACGTCAGCCTTTTCTGTCTGCAGCAAACGCCTGAGCCCCGCTTCACAGGCCTGAATCATGGCCGGAAGGCGAGGGTCGGCCATATCCATCGGTTGCCGACTCATGGCGTGGACCACTTCGTCGGGTACGTGACTTGGGCCCGGCGAGTGCAAAAAGCGGTTTCCGGGAATGCGGGGGGATGAATTCATGCTGCCACCAGTTGTCTGAGTGGCCTGATGTTAATCGACCAATTCGTGCCACCAAGTGGTCGGGCTGCGGCCCGCCCGGGCTAGATCAACGTGCGGGCGAAGGCATTGATCGCCTCAATGTCCGGGGCGAGGGAGGTAAAGGTGATGTGTTCACGTTTGAGTATGCCCACCAGACCCTTGTCTATGGCGCGGGCGCCCTCCTCGTCCTGAAAACGTCCACTGTGAATGTAGGGCCGCTCGCCGCGCTCCACCACGACGCAAACGTTGTTGTGCTGCTTGTACCATTGCAATATCTGGATTCGGGTTTTGGTGACGTCGCAAATGTTCTCGTCGTAATGCTCGTTGTAATAGAGGAGCTGTGCAAGCGAACATTCGGTCACCAGGTATTGCACCTGTCCATCCAGTAGTTCGAGCATCCTGAACTGCTGCTGCGCGATGGAATACTGGTTCTTCAGCGGTTCAAAGTCTTTCTGCCAGACCAGGCCTTTCGCAAAATCCGGTATCTGCTCTACAGACTTCCCCAGCAACCGGAGGCGCAAAATGATGGCCGAAGAAAAAAGCGTCTTGTCGCAACCCGGGCCTCCCACGATGTTGATGACCTTGGTCGGATACATACGCATTTTGCTTTCAGGCAATTGATGCGACGAATACGTATAGCGCATGGTCATGTCGACACTCCGGGAGGCGCCATTGATGAGGCGCGGAAGTAAGATGGTGGACGGTAGAGGCTCAATTAGCTACAAGTTTAGTAGCTAATTTCGCAATGAGGACGGGGGCAAGAGGCCAATTTACCCCTTATTTCCGCCTTTTGCTCTGGTTGAATCAGATGTAGCAGGGAAACTTTTGGGATGGTCATGCGAAGCCCGATCCTGGAGTTCGCCTCGCCAGCTGGCGCTCACGTCAACGGCAATTCAGGCCCCGCCAAACCTGATGGCGGCAATTGGGGGCAAGTCGCGTGAAACACATTGCCATTGCTCACCCGCATCACCGCTCAGCCAGAGCCCACCCGTCGTCGAAGCCATAGCCAGCGTTTGACCGTCAGCCGTGACCTCAAGACTGTGGCGGTAGACCAGATGGCAGGCATGATCCTGGGGAAGGCCCGCCCCAAAAGCTTGGAACGTCTGGCCACCATCATCGGTTCTCGTTACAACCATTCGGCCATCAACCGGAATTCGACAAGTGTCCGCCTCGGCGGGGACGAACCATGCCCGCTGCGGATTTACCGGGTCACATGCTACGGCAAACCCGAAACCGGACGGCTTGGGCGGCTTCACCGCTTGCCATTGGAACCCGTCATCCACACTTCGGTAAATGCCACAATGATGCTGAACCCACAGGACATCCGGCTCTGCGCCACAGCGAACGAGCCGATGCGGATCCTGCGTGTTTTCGTCACTGGCAGACTCGGGTGGCAAGTAGTCGGCCGTCATGCCACGCGCCGTTAGAGACCAGCTGGCACCACCATTGCTGGATTGCCAGACGCCACCGCAAGAGATCGCGACCGTAAGGTGTTGCGCGTCGCGTGGATCCACCAACACCGAATGCATGCCCGGAAAATCATTGCCTCCGCCAAACCATTCCTTGCGCCGCGGGTCCTCCCATAGAGACGCGTTCAGCGTCCAGCTCAAACCACCGTCGATCGACTTGAATAGTCCGGCTGGCATACAGCCGGCCCACAAAGTACCCGGCTGATCTGGGCCGCCAGGCGTCAAAGCCCAGATCAAGTCGACGTTCCAGGGGGTTGGATCATCAGCCCCTATGCCACTTTGAGGTTTTAACGGAAACGCGGGCGAGCCAACTTCCACCCAGTTGGCCCCCTGATCCACGCTTTTTCGGAGCTTGACCCCGAAATGGCCCATTCGCAACGCGGCATACCAGGCCCCATCGCGCCCATCCAGCAGAAATTGCGTCACCGGTTCACCCGGGAAATGATGGGATTCGATCCCCCACTGCCCAGCCCGGCTTCGCACCACGAAAAGTCCCTTGCGGGTGGCTACAAATAGTGTCTCCATATCGACTCCCATAGCGATCTAGCCGCCGGTCAGCGCCTGAATCACGAGCACATGGTCCCCAGGCATCGCAGGGCGATCCAGGTTGACGCGATCGAGCACCATCTCCCGGTTCAAAAACACCGCGACATGCTTGCGAACGGCACGTTGATCGTCAAATACATAGTGCGTCAAGGCGGGGGCAGCCAAAAGCGCTTCTTCCAGCACTGCCCGCAGGCTGCCCGCTGCCACCTGCTGAGGCGGGCAATCAACATGTCGGCGCAAGCTGGCGGCAAACTCCACCCTGACAACCGCACCTACTGGCATCATTCTTTCAACATGAACTGCATG
>JAHEBY010000239.1 GCA_024642025.1 Comamonadaceae bacterium
CTCTTCATCCGCCTTTTTCACCCGCTGGCGAATGGCAACAGCCAGCGTTTTGCAAAGCTCGGTCACGCCTTCAACTTCAAGATCGCCAAACGGCTGGTCGCTCTTGTTATTGATGACCTGTAACACACCGTACAAGGTGTCGGCATGCAAAATTGGGGCGACCAGCATCTGGCGGGTTCGGTACCCCGACCGCGTATCCACCGCCTGAAGGAAGGTCAGCGAAGGATGAATTTGCTTCAAGGCCGCTTCGTCATAGACGTCGGCCAGGTTGAGCATTTTTTTACTGAATCCGGCGTATCCCGCAATGCTCTGCGGACTGATGGGAAGCTTGAGGTCGCGACTGCTTTTCAGGCCCGTCTTGATTTTTGAGATGATGGACTCACCCTCTTCGCTCACCACGTAAAGCGTCAATCGGTCGGCGTTGAAGAGCTTGCAGATGTCGGCGCTGGCTTCCAGCATGATTTGCTCAAGGTCTTCGGTTTCATGAATGCGCGCAGAAACCTTTTGCAATTCACGAAAAAACAGCGCCTCAAAGCGAATGCCGCGCTGGTTTGGCGGGAGCTTTTGCGACTCGGCAAACACCTTTTCTGCAGGCGGCTGTTGAAGCTCAGGTTTGATAACGGCACTCATATGGCAAATTCCTGCCCGGCGTAAAGCCACCGTATGTCGTGGCTGACATTCTGGCCCTGCTCCAAAGGTGCGGGCACGGTTTGGTCGAACATCTGGATCTCGTTCATGATTTGCCCGGTTTCGGCCGGTTTGGTATGTGTGATGTAAATCGGAAACCTTTTCCGCGTGTCAATAAGATCGAGCTGTTCCGCCAAAACTTGAGGCGAAAGATGCAAGCTTCGCTTGGCGAGGTCTTTTTCACGATTGCTGAATGCGGTTTCAATTACCAACATGGCCACGTCGAGCTGGTTGACGCGCTGCCAAAGCGCCGGATTGCGCTCCGTGTCTCCGCTGAACACCCAGCATCGTCCGCCAGCCGAAACCGAAAACCCCACTGCAGGTACCGTATGAACCGCCGGTAGCACCTCAAACTGCTTGCCCTGTACCGTCAGGGTTTGCCCGATCTGGAACTCATGAAAGCTGACCAGAGGTGCCTGCGGTGACGGAATGCGGGTGAAGTCGGGCCAGATGACGTCATTGAAGACATGCGCCCGCAAGGCCGCAATGGTTCCGGGGAGGGCGTGGATCTGCAGCGGGCTGGATCGTTTTGAAGCCACCGCATCCACCATTAGTGGCAAGCCGGCAATATGGTCGAGATGGGAGTGCGTAAGAAAGACGTGATCGATGCCGCGCATCTCGTCCAGTGTCAAGTCCCCTACGCCAGTTCCGGCATCTACCAACACATCGGAATCAATAAGAAATGACGTGGTCCTGCAGTCTTTGGCAATCGCGCCCGAGCAGCCCAGTACACGCACCTTCATGCCTGACCGCCACTGTCAGAAGTCAGGCATTTGAACAGCGCCTGTTCAGCGCTGCACAAATTGCATTTGGGTACCCGCGAGCTCAATCAGGTCACCATTTTTGAGCGCAAGGGGTTGCGTGCCAATGGGTGAGCCGTTCAACGTGGGGTTTCCGCTGCCCTCAACGTGATGTACGACAAACCCGCTCTGGCGATTGGTGATGGCAGCCACAGCAACTCCAGGCTTGCCGACAGTTGTGACAATTTTGGTAAGTGCCACTTCACGCCCGGCGGCAGCACCCGAAAGTACCTTGACTGAAGCGCCCGATCCCGGCGAAGCAGGGTCAGACTTTCCACCACCACCGCCCGGAATAGCCGCAGCGTCGGGAGCAGATTCCGCCAGGGGCGAAGAAGCGCCAGGGGCACCATGACTTGCCGACTGACCGCCCGCGACGTCTTCCTTTTCAGAGACAAAGCGAATTTTGTATTTGCCAACCTCAATGCTGTCGTCATTGTGAAGTTGTTGCTTCTTGATCGTCTTGCCGTTGACGTAAGTGCCGTTGGTACTGTTCAGGTCTTCAACAAACACGTCGCTGCCGGTCATCTGGAAAACGGCATGTTCCCCACTAACGGCCAGGTTATCAATGACAACATCGTTGTAAGGACGACGACCCAATGTCGTACGGTCCTTGGTCAACTGAACTTCCTTGATGACAACACCGTCGATCGATACGATCATTTTCGGCATGGTCGCCTCCTGTTTCTAGAACTTATTACCGACAATAGCTCGAAGCGGTTTATTTTCCCAGCAATCTGGACATTAAACCCCGCTTTTCAGGCGAGGCGTCTGCTTGAGCCAACAATACCGATATGTTATCGCGTCCGCCGTGTTCGTTGGCAACTCTTACGAGCCGGTCGGCTTTTTGTTCAAGCGACAGTGTGCCTTCCAGAATATTGGCGATCTCTGCATCATCCACCATGTCGGTCAGGCCATCGGTGCACATCAGGTACAGGTCATTGGGCTGAACGGGAAACTCACCCACCTCAAGCATTACGGCATCTTCCACGCCAAGGGCCCGGGTTACCAGGTTTCGGTTTGGCGCATTGGCTGCTTCCTCAATGGTCAACAGGCCAGAGTCAACCTGCTCCTGCAAAAGCGAATGATCCTTCGTGATCTGCTGGAAATGCTGCCCGCGCAGCCGATAGCAGCGTGAATCTCCAATATGGCCCAACAGCAAAGTGCCTTTTTGAAAAACCCCCACGACGAGGGTGGTGCCCATCCCCGAATAATTTGGGTTGGAATTGGCTGCGCTGAAAATGGATAGATTCGCGTTGTCCACGCAGATTTCCAGCGCGCGGCGGACTTCGCGAATTTCAGCGTTCCGCCCGACTTCAGACAGCCAACGCCCCATTTCCGACTTGATAAACGCTGTGGCCATGCCGCTGGCAATTTCACCTGCGTTGTAGCCGCCCATACCGTCAGCCAGAATGGCCAGCCGTGCAGACTCTTCAAAAGCGACCGAATCCTCGTTGTTCTCCCGGGCGCGACCGGGGTCGGTCTGTGAATGAAACGTGAAATTCATGGTGCTTGCCGCTTTGTCCCGGTACCTGCCATTTTCGGCACCCGAAAAGCGAGCCGCCACCCCGCTTTGTAACACGATTTAACCCCGGGCAATAGACCCGACAAACCACTATTGTGGATTAAACCCAGAAATCATATTAAAGCTTCTCTTTTCAAGAGCAGCACCAGCATCCGATCTCCCGGGAAAACTCACCGAACGGTCCACGCCCTATGTGGTCGCGGCCTTCGCGGCGCGACGACTGAGGAATTTACCCAGAAAAATGACCAGCGCAGCACCGGCAGCGGCCGCCGCGTAATGCAGCCAGGGACGAGCCTCCAAAACATCGTGCAGTGCAACATCGCTCACGATCGTCTCACCGCCTACCCATCCAATCAGGGCAGCGCCCAAGGTCACGATGACCGGGAAGCGCTCCATTAGTTTGATCATCAAGGTACTTCCGAAGATTACCAGCGGAATACTGATGGCCAGACCCAGAATTAGCAGCGTCATGCTGCCTTTGGCTGCGGCAGCCACGGCGATGACGTTGTCCAGACTCATCACCAGATCAGCGATCAGGATGGTGCGCACTGCAGCCATCAGCCCGCCGGAGGTTTTGGAGTGGCCATCACCCTCTTCTTCGTCACCGAGCAGCTGAACGCCGATCCACAGGAGCAGAATGCCGCCAATGATCTGCAAATAGGACATCTGCAGCAAGGCAGCGGCAACCACGGTCAGCGCAATTCGCAGGATAACGGCCGCACCAGAGCCGAAGAGAACGGCCTTTTTCTGCTGCTCAGCCGGGAGCGAGCGGGCAGCCAGCGCAATCACAACCGCGTTGTCGCCTGACAGAATAATGTTGATCCAGATGATCTTGATCAGGCCGATCCAGAAGTCCGTTGTCTGCAGCATCTCCACGCGCTTGTCTCCTATTGTTGTGGGCTGATATCAGCTGAGCCGACATCTTCCGTTTATTTGGGCCGTCTACTGTTGACTGCAGTCAATTTCTTGCAAACCTGGGCCGTTGGATGCACTGGAAACACAAAAAAAGCGTTCCGGGCCAAGCCCTGAACGCTTTTACGACGTTATCAGCCGAGTCAGGCCAAAAGCAGGCTAGAGCAGCGCCTTGAGCAACTTCGCCATTTCAGACGGGTTGCGCGTCACCTTGAAACCGCATTCTTCCATGACGGCAAGCTTGGCATCGGCGGTATCCGCGCCACCGGATATCAGGGCTCCCGCATGGCCCATTCGCTTGCCCGGAGGGGCCGTAACCCCTGCGATAAAGCCTACGATGGGCTTTTTCATGTTGGCCTTGCACCAGCGGGCGGCGTCCGCCTCGTCCGGGCCGCCAATTTCGCCGATCATGATGACGGCATCGGTATCCGGGTCGTCATTAAAGGCTTTCATCACGTCGATGTGCTTGAGGCCGTTGATCGGGTCGCCGCCGATGCCGACTGCGCTGGATTGCCCCAGGCCAATTTCGGTGAGTTGCGCCACCGCTTCATAGGTGAGCGTGCCCGAACGGCTGACCACGCCAATGCGGCCTTTTTTGTGGATGTGGCCGGGCATGATGCCAATCTTGATTTCGTCCGGCGTGATGAGGCCGGGGCAATTGGGGCCCAGCAGCAGGGTTTTCTTGCCACCGGCCGCTTCTTTCGCCCGCATTTTGTTGCGAACTTCCAGCATGTCCCGTACGGGTATGCCTTCGGTGATGCAGATGGCCAGATCCAGCTCGGCTTCAACCGCCTCCCAGATGGCAGCGGCCGCGCCGGCGGGCGGCACGTAAATCACGCTCACAGTCGCGCCCGTCTCTTTGGCGGCGTCTTTCACGGTACCAAAGA
>JAHEBY010000240.1 GCA_024642025.1 Comamonadaceae bacterium
TGGCCGCAAAACCGTCTTTGGCCATGGCTATTCGTGCCATGTTTGTCTGCTGCGGCCATTGAGCCGCGGTAGCCTGAAACTGGCCAGTAAAGACCCACTGGCAGCGCCCTTGATTGACTTCAACTTTCTGGGCGATCGCGATGACATGGACCGCATGATCCGCGGTTTCAAGATCATGCGGAACATCATGTCACAACCGGCACTGGCAGGCTACAAAGGGCAGGAGACCGCCCGCTCGGCCGGCGCACAAACCGACATGCAGATTGAGCAGTTCATCCGTGACAACGCGGACACCATTTATCACCCGGTGGGCTCCTGTCGCATGGGCGCCGATCCGATGGACGTGGTGGACAACGAGCTGCGCGTGCATGGCGTGACGGGCCTGCGCGTGGTCGACGCGTCCATCATGCCCAGCATCGTGGGCGGCAACACCAATGCGCCTGTCATCATGATCGCCGAGAAGGCGGCCGACATGATCAAGGCCGAGGCCGCGAAGGCCTGAGTCTTCCCCGCTGCCAGAACGGTGCGCGGCACCCCGCCACGCCGGCAGCGCCATCTGCAGCCCTTATGCTATGGGCTTTTGCAGCCTTGTAATGTCCCGCCATGATCGCCCCTGAACGCCCGCGGCTCAACGCCGTGGCGGGCCCGATTCTGGGAGAGTTCCTGCTGGGTTACAGCGTGGTGATGGCGGGTTTGTGGCTGGCCTCCCACACATCAGACGGCGCGGCGGGCAGTTTCGGCCTCTCCAACCAGGTGCTGGAAACCTTGTATGTCGTTTTCCGGGTGCTGGCCATTGGAATGGGTGTCACTATCACGCAGATGCTGGGCGGCCAGCAGCATGAAACCGCCCGACAGACCGCCTTGGCCAGCCTTGGGGCCTGCACATGGGCCGGATTGAGTGTGGCGCTGTTCCTGCTGTTGGGCAACAACCTGATTCTGGACGTGCTCAATGCCCCAGAGGCCATCTGGCCGCTGGCCGCACCCTATCTGCAACTGCTGGCGCCCGCGACGCTGCTGGAAGGCTACAACCTCACCATGGCGTCGATCCTGCGCGCCCACCTGCACGTGCGCGACTCGCTCAAGATCATGATTGCCATGCACGGCAGCCACCTGCTGCTGGCTGTGCCGCTGATGTTGGGTGTCGGGCCCTGGGAAGGTCTGGGCCTTTATGGCTACGCCGTGGCCTTGCTCCTGAGCCGCGCCATTGGCCTGTGGCTGCATCTGTGGATGTGGAGCGTGCGCATGGCGCTCAAACCAGAGCGCAGCCATTGGTGGCGCCTGCAGCGCAGCCTGTTGAAGCCCGTGCTGCGGATTGGCCTGCCCGGGGCGAGCAGCGAGCTGGGCTACAGGGCCGCGTTTTTGGTCTCACTGGCCACTGCGGCGCGGCTGGGCGTTGAGGCACTGGCCACGCACTCTTACGTGTTGCAGTTGCTCAGATACGTGCTGCTGATCAGTCTGGCCATTGGCTGGGCCTGCGAGATCATGGTGGGCCGCCTGGTGGGCGCTGGAGAGTTTGGCAACGCGCAGACACTGGTGCGCAAGGCCGTGCGCAACGGCTTTTTGGCCTCTGGTGGCATGGCGATTTTGGCTGCGCTGTTCGCGCCGTGGATCATGCAGATGTTCACCAAAGACCCGCACGTGATTCATGCGGCACAAATCCTCTTGTGGATCGCTGTGGCCCTGGAGACCGGGCGCGTCTTCAACCTGATTGTGATCGGTGCGCTGCGCGCCACGGGCGACGCGATGTACCCGGTGTTGGCGAGTCTGGGCTCTTACATCCTGGTACTGGGCCTGGGCTCGTACTGGCTGGGGCGCACCTTCGGCTTGCCAGGCATCTTTATCGCCTACGCCGCCGATGAATGGGTACGTGGCCTGCTGATGATGGCTCGATGGCACTGGCAGGGCTGGATTCCCAGCGCAAGAAGAACACAACGGCATTTACGCCGGAAAATATAGCCAAAACGGCCATTAGCCCCCGTGGAATAAGCATAGTTAGCTACTATATTTATAGTATTTTGGCCAAAAACATTGGGCTGTGCTGACTCATTACTGAAAAGCCACCTCGGCAAAGCTGCGCAGTTTTCGGCTGTGCAGCTGGTTGATGCCTTGGTGCCGCAACAGTTCGATGGCGCGTATGCCAATGCGCAGGTGCTGGTCCACCCGCTCGCGGTAGAAGTGGTTGGCCATGCCCGGGAGCTTGATTTCGCCGTGCAGGGGTTTGTCGCTCACGCACAGCAAGGTGCCGTAGGGCACACGAAAGCGAAAACCGTTGGCGGCGATGGTGGCACTTTCCATATCCAGCGCAACCGCGCGGCTCTGGCTAAAGCGCCGCTGGGGGCCGTTATCTGGCAATAGCTCCCAGTTGCGGTTGTCGGTGCTGGCGACCGTACCGGTGCGCATGATGCTCTTGAGCTCCGGCCCTTTGAGCTCCGTAACTTCTGACACGGCGGCTTCCAGCGCCAGCTGCACCTCTGCCAACGCCGGAATGGGCACCCACAGCGGCAACTCCTCATCCAGCACATGGTCTTCGCGCACATAGGCGTGCGCCAGCACGTAGTCACCCAGCTGCTGGCTGTTGCGCAGTCCGGCACAGTGGCCCAGCATCAGCCAGGCATGCGGGCGCAGCACGGCAATGTGGTCGGTGATGGTTTTGGCATTGGCCGGGCCCACGCCGATATTGACCATGGTGATGCCGCTGCCGTCTTCGCGCACCAGGTGATAGCCCGGCATTTGCGGCAGGCGCGGCGGCGCCTTGCCCAGCGCGTCGCCAGGCTGAACTGGCATGCCCACGCGACGTATGACCAGGTTACCGGGCTCGACAAAGGCGACATATTCGCTCTTGGCATCTGCCATGGCGGCATGACCCAGGCGCACGAATTCGTCAATGTAAAACTGGTAATTGGTAAACAGCACAAAGTTCTGGAAATGCTCGGGCGCTGTGCCGGTGTAATGGCGCAGGCGGTGCAGCGAATAATCCACCCGCGGCGCGGTAAACAGGGACAGCGGCTGTGGCTCGCCCGGCCCGGGTTCATGGGTGCCGTTGGCAATGCCATCGTCCATGGCCGCAAGGTCTGGCAGGTCGAACAGATCACGCATCAGCTGGCGCCGTTCGGCGCTTAGATTGCCTTCAATGTGATCGTTCTCGGCAAAGGAAAAATGCACCGGAATAGGCTGCGAGCTGGTGCCGACTTCGAGCTCCACACCATGGTTTTGCAGCAGCAAGGTGAACTGCTCCAGGTAGTAGTTGGCGTAAAGATCGGGGCGGCTCAAGGTGGTTTCAAATCGCCCTGGCCCCGCCACAAAACCAAAGCTCAGATGTGGGCCTGCAAGATTGTTCTGCCGCGCCACGGTATCGGTTTGAATGCGCACAAACGGGTAACAGGCCCGCACATGGCCCGGCAGTACTTCGCCGGCCACAAAGCGGCGCATGGCTTCGCGCAGGTGGGCGATGCCGCTGTCGTAAATTTCACGCGCCTTGGCCAGCGCGGCTGCAGGGTCGGAAAAGCGGGAAGGGGCAATGAAAGCAGGAAGATAAGGCATGGCTGTATTGTTCCACGCCTTGTCTTGACGCTCAAACCTTCGCTGGCATCTTCACCGGCTCGCGCATGGTCACAAATTCTTCTGCTGCGGTTGGGTGAATGCCAATGGTGCTGTCAAAAACAGCCTTGGTGGCCCCGGCTTTCATGGCGACGGCGAAGCCCTGAACGATTTCACCCGCGTCCGGACCGACCATGTGAAGGCCCACCACACGGTCGGTCGCATCTTCAACCACCAGCTTCATGAGGGTTCGTTCGGGGCTGCCACTCAGCGTGTGCTTGAGCGCCTTGAATTCACTGCGAAAAATCGTGACATCACCAAACAGTTTGCGCGCATGCGTTTCAGAATGCCCCACCGTGCCGATGTTGGGATGGGTGAACACCGCCGTGGGAACGAACTCATAGCTCATGCTGCGGGCCACCTTGCCACCCTGCGCGCCGAAGAGGTGATCAACCAGCACCATCGCCTCGCCCAGCGCCACCGGGGTAAGCTGGATGCGCGATGTCACATCACCCACCGCAAACACCGACGGTACATTGCTCTGGTAGTGCTCGTTGACAATCACGGCGCCGTCGGCGCCCTGCGCCACACCCACCGCCTCCAGGCCCATTCCCCCCACATTGGGAACGCGTCCGGTGGCATACAGCACGGCATCTGCCATGACCGCGCCGCCACCCTCCAGCATGACCTCCAGTCCCTGTGGTGTGCGATGCACGGCGAGCACACCGGAATTCAGCCGCAGGTCGACGCCAGTTTTGCGCATTTCATCAGCCACGAAATGGCGCACCTCATCATCAAACCCGCGCAGCACCTGCTCGCCGCGATAAAGCTGCGTGACCTTGGAGCCAAGACCGTTGAAGATGGACGCAAATTCGCAGGCGATATACCCGCCGCCCACCACGACGAGACGCGATGGAAACGGATCCAGGTCGAATACATCATTGGATGTGATGACATGCTCACGGCCTTGCATGTGCGGAACAAAAGGTGTGCCGCCAGTAGCAATCAAAATGTGTTTGGCAGTAAGTCGCTTTGTCTCGGGGGCGCCACCATCCATGGCGAGATCAACCTCGACGGCATGGTCGCCGGCCAGGCGGGCAAATCCGTTGAGAACCTTGACACCGGACGCCGTCAGCAGTTTCAGATAGACACCATTGAGGCGGGAGATCTCGGCACGGCGGTTGTTCTTCAGCGTAGCCCAGTTCAACCGGGGGGCCTCGCCCTCCCAGCCAAACCCGCGGGACTCTTCAAAACTTTCGGCAAAGT
>JAHEBY010000241.1 GCA_024642025.1 Comamonadaceae bacterium
GTCAACAACCAGGTCTTTACGGAAAACTCGCAACCCGTACCCGGTATCACGGTAGATGAGATTGGTCAAAACGCGGCCGTGCTGCGCTTCAAAGGCTATCGTTACCGCGTCGCCTACTGACCCATTGCAAGGAAAATCCATCATGTCCGCCATTCCGTTGCATGCCGCAACCTCTGCAGAGAGCATCAGGGCCAACCTGCAGGCCACTCTTGACCTCCAGCGGGCTGCGTATTTTGCCAACCCGGTGCCATCCGTGGATGAGCGCAAGGCGGATTTGCAGAAACTCAAGACCTTTCTAAGCGAAAACAAGCGTGGCATTGTTGCCGCCATCAACGCTGACTATGGCAACCGGTCCAGCCACGAAACGCTGATGACAGAAATTGTCCCCGCCATGGGCGAGGTTGATCACGCCCTGAAGCACCTGCGCAAATGGATGAAGCCGCAGCGGCGGCACGTTGACCTCATGAATTACCTGGGTGCCCGCAACCGGGTTGTCCCCCAGCCGCTTGGCGTCGTAGGTTGCATCGTGCCCTGGAATTTCCCCATCAACCTGACCTTCGCGCCGTTGGTCAGCATCTTTTCGGCCGGCAATCGCGCCATGATCAAGATGTCAGAGAACTCGCGAAATCTTTGCCAGTTTCTGATGGCCACCATGCCCGCCTATTTCACGAAGGAAAAGCTCGCTTTCTTTGATGAGACGGGTGGCGTTGGCATTGAGTTTTCCAAGCTGAAGTTCGACCATCTGCTGTTCACTGGCTCGGGGACGACGGGCAAAGCCGTCATGGCCGCGGCCGCGCAAAACCTTTGCCCTGTAACCCTGGAGTTGGGCGGTAAATCTCCGGCCATCGTTTGCGATGACTACCCCTTGCGCAAAGCCGCAGAACGATTGATGTTTGTGAAGTGTCTGAATGCCGGGCAGATTTGCACCACCATCGACTACCTGTTCCTGCCCAAAGGCAAAACCGCAGAATTTGTTGATCTGGCCAAATTGATCGTTCAAAAACTCTACCCGGCGATCGATTCGCCAGACCTCACCGCCATCATTGACGAACGTTCATTTAACCGGCTGACCACCGCACTTCAGGACGCGCAGGCCCGTGGCGCCACGCTGGTTCCTCTTTTGCCGGGTGAGCCCTGGGACGCTGCGACCCGCAAGATCGCCCCGCACATTGTTCTGAACGCACCTGAAGACTCGATTTTGCGGCAACGCGAAATCTTCGGTCCCATATTGCCCCTTGTTGAATACGAGGCGCTGGACACTGCGATTGACTACATCAACGCGCGCCCTCGCCCGCTGGCCTTGTATCCATTTAGCCTTGACCGCAAAAAGATCAACCTGTTGCTGGATCGCGTGATGTCTGGTGGTGTATCGGTCAACGATGCGCTATTTCATGTGGGTCAGACCGATTTGCCTTTTGGTGGCGTGGGTGAAAGTGGTATGGGCCACTACCATGGGCGCGAAGGTTTCAATACGTTCTCGAAAATGCGGCCAGTTTTCTACCAGGCGCCGTTCAGTGCCATCAAGCTGATTTGGCCGCCATACGGTAAGTTTGCAACCTGGTATCTGAATTTCCTGAGCAAATGACGCGTCCCGATATGCCCTGAGTCAAAGTGCTTTGCCCAAGGTAAAGAAATTCCCGCCATGAAACAAGAGGGGCGGTGCGCCAGCAGAGCTGAAGCGCTCGACCTCAGCGATGAAAAGACAATGATCACCGGCAATTTGATGGGAAACCAGCCGGCACTCAAAATGGGCCGCTGAGCCACGCAATACCGGCAGGCCATGTTCGTTTTCGACATGTCCGGTGATATCAAATCTTTTCGGCTGGCTGGTTGCGAAATGTTGGGAGGTATGAAGCTGAGCATGTGTCAGCACATTCACAACAAAGCGGGGAGCCTGCTGAAAAACGGACAGGCTCGAAGAGCTCAGCCGCAGAGACCACACAATCAGCGGGGGCTCGAGTGAAAGCGCGCTGAATGAATTGGCGGTCAGGCCAACCAGGGCACCCGCTTGTGAACGGGTTGTAATGACCGTAACACCAGTGGCGAACTGCCCCAGCGCATGCCGAAGTGCCTGCGTCTGATCCGCGTTCGGTCCCGCTCCTTCAGTCGTCCGGGCAGCTTCGCGCGTCATGGAGGGTGTTTCGGGTGTTTGTGCCGGATTTGTAGCAACTGACATCAAAAGATGTTACCCGACAGTCAAATGGCCGCAGCAAGCACCGACAATTGAACAGGCTACACAATTCAACTCACATGAACCCAAACCGGCTGAATTCTGGAGATCCTCCTGGCCCCCAGGCACTTGCGAGACCCTCATCGCCGTCTGACCTCTTCTGGACCTTCACACTGCTCGCGCTCCAAGGATTTGGCGGCGTGCTCACCGTGGTGCAGCGTGAGCTGGTAGAAAAGAAGCGATGGCTAACCGTCGAACAGTTTGTCGAAGACTGGGCCGTCGCTCAGGTTCTACCCGGTCCGAATGTCGTCAACCTGGCCTTGATGCTGGGTGACCGATATTTCGGGTTGCGAGGCGCCATTGCGTCGATAGCCGGCATGCTGCTCGCACCGATGAGCCTTCTACTACTGGTAGTTGCCACATTTTCAGGTGTATCAGATTCCTCCGGCTTTCAGGGCGCTCTCAGGGGAATGGGCGCAGTAGCAGCCGGCCTGATTGCTGCGACCGGCCTCAAACTGATTCCGTCTATTATGAAAAATGTCATGGGGGCCCCCATCTGCATTACATTTATAGCTATTACATTCGTAGCAATTGGCCTTTTTCGCATTCCACTCGTGTGGGTGTTGCTGGGTATAGGCGGCGTAGCTTTTGCCTGGGCATACCGCCAATTGAAACGTTCTGGCAGCCAGGCATGATCCTTCACCTTACGAGTGCAGACTGGTTGGCGCTCTTCGGCCACTTTGCCATGCTGTCTTTGCTTGCCGTGGGCGGGGCATTGGCGACCGCTCCGGACATGCACCGCTACCTGGTGGAAGACAAACTATGGCTAACCGATCCGCAGTTCACGTCAAGCATTGCGCTCGCACAAGCTGCCCCCGGCCCCAATGTCCTGTTTGTGGCCCTTTTGGGCTGGAATGTAGGCCTGAACGCGGGTGGCGGCATTGGCGCTGGAAGCAGCGCCTGGGGCCATGCATTGCTGGGCGTGGGTATTGCCATGGTGGGAATCCTGCTGCCCAGCACGACGCTGACCTTTCTGGCTTCAAGGTGGGGACATCGCAACCGCGCTCACCCCGCCGTGCGGGCATTCAAGCAGGGTCTGGCACCCCTCGTGGTTGGTTTGCTACTCTCAACCGCCTGGATCCTGGCGGGCAGCCACGGCAGCATGACTCAAAGCTGGCGACCGTGGGTGTTGTCATTTTTCGCCATGCTGATCGTCTGGCGAACCCGCCTACATCTGCTTTGGTTGTTGGCTGCGGGTGGGCTGATGGGGTGGGCTGGCGTGGTTTAGTGTGCTGGCATCGGAAGTGCAGGAATGGGCCTGTGTTTTCGGACGACTTCAATCAATTCTTGCGCAGGCACCGGCTTGCTGAACAAAAAACCCTGCATCAAGTCGCAACCCGCGCATCGGAGAAAATCGCGTTGTTCGATCGTTTCAACGCCCTCACCGACAGTCTGCAGTCGCAGGTTGTGGGCCAATCCAATGATGGTTTCGACAATGGATGCACTGTCGGGGTGCGCTATGACGTCCTGCACAAAAGTCCGGTCAATCTTTAGCTGGTCAATCGGGAAACGCCGCAAATACGCCAGCGAAGAGTAGCCCGTACCAAAGTCATCGACCGAAATGGTCACACCCAGTGCCTTGATTTCGGAAAGAATACGAATCGCCTGATCGGCGTTTTCCATAACCGAGCTTTCGGTTATCTCGAGCTTCAGAAGCTTGGGAGGTAATTGACTTTCGGCCAGTGCTTCACCAATGATGCGCACCAGATTGTTGTCACGGAATTGCCGCATGGACAGGTTAACCGCGATTCGCAATTCATGGCCCTCGCACAACCACTGAAAAGCCTGCGCACAGGCCGTGCGCAATACCCATTGGCCGATGGGAACAATCAAGCCAGTCTCTTCGGCCAAGCCAATGAATTCAAGCGGGGAAACCAAAGGCCCATCGGCTGGCTTCCAGCGTATCAGGGCTTCAACATCGGTGATCTCATTGGTATTCAAACCCAACAATGGCTGATAGTGCAACAACAATTCGTCACGCTGCAAAGCATGGCGCAGGCGTGACTCGAGCTCCAGCTTCTGCAGTGCAAAGGCGTTCATGTCAGCCCTGTAAAACTCGAGCGTGTTGCGCCCGGCATCCTTGGCTCGGTACATGGCGGCATCGGCATTGCGCAACAGCACATCGTAGTCGGCCCCGTCCTGCGGGTAGTAACTCACCCCGAGACTGGCTGAAAGGCTTATTTCGCGGCCGTGGACCGACAATGGGCGCGTGATGTCCCGCAAGATCTTGCTGGCAATCCGCGGGATATCCTTTGGGTCCGCCAAGTCCGACAGAACCAAAACGAAGTCGTCGCCACCCAACCGGGCCAGCGTATCGCGCTCCCGCACCTGCGCGCTAAGGCGGGCGGCCACCGCTCGCAAAAGGGCGTCACCAAACGCATGACCCAGGCTTTCGTTAATCCGCTTGAAGTGGTCAATGTCAATGTACAGGAGTGCCACTGATCTGTTTTGTCGCGCCGCAAAGGCAATAGCCAAATCGGTTCGCTCTTTGAGCAGGCTACGGCTCGCCAAACCGGTCAGGCTGTCCTGATTATTTTGGCGCTCAAGCTGCT
>JAHEBY010000242.1 GCA_024642025.1 Comamonadaceae bacterium
AAGCGTCTTGCAACAGTAGCAACTTGTCCAGGATGCACAAACATGCCCCGCACTTTGGTGGTCTGATCAGCGCGGCCCATCCATCCCCGGATACGGGTATTGGTTCGTCCGGAAGGGCATGGGCCCGGCAACACCGCAGACAGGTCGCCCGTGCCAAAGCGAATCAGCGGATAGTCAGGGTTCAATGTAGTCACCACAACCTCGCCCACTTCGCCTTCAGGAACCGGGTCCCCAGTGCCGGGTCGCACGATTTCAACGATGACGCCCTCGTCGAGCACCAAACCTTCGCGCGCGGAGGTTTCGTAGGCAATCAGACCCAGGTCTGCCGTGGCGTAGCACTGATAGGCGTCCACACCGCGCTGCGTAAACCAATCGCGCAGGCTTGGCGGAAACGCCTCCCCGCTGACCAGGGCCTTCTTCATGCTGGGCACAGCAATGTTCAATTCGCCAGCCTTATCAATAATGATCTTGAGAAAACTCGGCGTGCCCGTGTAGCCGGCAGGCTGGAGCTCGGCCATGGCATGGACTTGCTGCTCAGTCTGGCCGGTTCCGCCCGGGAAGACGGTGCAGCCCATGGCATGGGCTGCAGTTTCCATCATCGAGCCGGCGGGTACGAAGTGATAGCTGAAGCAGTTGTGCACCAGCTCGCCGCTTCGGAATCCAGCTGCAAACAAAGCGCGGGCTATTCGCCAATAATCGGCGGCCACGCCTTCAGGCTCGTAGATCGGGCCCGGGCTTGCGAATACACGTCGCATGGATTTGCCAAATCCAATCGTGCTAAAACCGCCGAATACGTTTTTGCCATCCAGTGACCGCGCCCGTTGTTGCTGCTCCAGCAGCTCATGTTTGCGGGTAACAGGCAGTTTTGCAAGCGCAGTTCGACTGGCAACGCTTGCCGCGTCTACACCGTTCAGAACATCTGCAAAGAAGCGTGAACTGGACTTCGCATGGGCAACCTGCCTTGGCAACGACGCCATGCATGCCGCTTCGCGCAAATCGTGCGTGCGGGTTTCGAGCTCATCGTAAAACTGGTTCACGCGACAACCCTCACGCGAGCCAGCGTTTGCGACGCTTGTAGCTCTTTACATCCTTGAAGCTTTTGCGCTCGCCGCCACCCACGCCCAGGTAAAACTCCTTGACGTCTTCGTTGTTGCGCAAGTCTGCGGCAGCACCGTCCATCACCACCCGCCCACTCTCCATGATGTAGCCATAGTCGGCGTACTTCAGCGCCATGTTGGTGTTTTGCTCGGCCAGCAGGAAGGTAACCTGTTCCTTGGTATTGAGATCTTTAACAATGTTGAAAACCTCTTCGACCAGCTGCGGCGCGAGCCCCATGGACGGCTCATCCAGCAACACAATGCTGGGGTTGGCCATCAGTGCACGCCCGATAGCACACATTTGCTGCTCACCTCCGGACGTGTACGCAGCTTGCGATGTGCGGCGCGTCTTCAGGCGCGGGAAATAGGTGTACACCTTGTCAAGATTGGCGGCGATCTCGCCTTTTTCCTTGCGCGTATACGAGCCCGTCATCAAGTTTTCCTCGATGGTCAGATGGGCGAAACAGTGGCGTCCTTCCATCACCTGCACCACGCCCCTTTGCACCAGATCTGCGGGCGTGAGATTTTCGATACGCTCTCCACGCAGCTCGATGGAGCCTTTGGTGACCTCGCCGCGCTCGCCTTTGAGCAGGTTCGAAATCGCACGCAATGTGGTGGTCTTGCCTGCTCCATTTCCGCCCAGAATGGCCACGATGCCGCGCTCGGGCACTTGCAGGGAAACACCCTTCAAGACCAGGATTACGTGGTTGTAGATGACCTCAATGCCATTGACGTTCAAAACAATGTTCTTCGATTCCATAAGCGTCTCTTCCTGACCAAATGAAAGACCCGCATTGCGGCCCTTTCATTTGGCGGCTCCAAGTGGAGCCGCTGCCCCTCCCTCCCTCCCTCCGGAAGGGAGGGGTTGGGGGTGGGTGCCGCCATAGCAAGACAGAGTCTTGGGCGGCATCAGCCGTTCAAGACTGGCAGTCCGCCGGTGTGCGGCGTGTCAGTTTCTTCTCGGCGGCGTATTTGTCAGCGTATTGCTTGACCAGCGGTTTGATGATGGAGCTGTCTGCTTCGATCCAGTCTGAACTGAACACCCACTTGGAGCCATCCCAGGTATGGACACGGGCTGCGCGCGAGCCTTCATGATCCTGGCACGACGTGCTGATGGGGCGCATGACGGTGCCCAGACCCAGCTTGGTCAAAGCGGCCTGATCAACTGCCAGGTTTTCCATGCCCCAGCGAATTTGATCGCCATTCATGACCTTGCCCTTGCCATAACGCTCCTGTGCGCGGCGCACAGCCTCGACAGCCAGTGCAGCGCTAACCATTCCGCGGTTGTATAGCGTGGTGCCGACTTCATCAGCCGGGCCTGTGCCCTGGTTCTTTGCAAACACGAATTTCTTGATGTCGTCAATCACCTTGCCGCCCTCACCGGTAACCACCAAGCCGTTGTAGCCCTTGGCTGCAGCGCCCACGTCTTTGACGTCAGGCTCTGCGGCGGACCACCAGACCCCGTACATTTTTTCACGCGGATAGCCGGTTGCCACGGCTTCCTTGATGGCGGCAGAGTTCATCACGCCCCAGCCCCAGAGCAGCACATAGTCTGGGCGCGCCTGACGAATCTGCAGCCAAGTGGCTTTCTGCTCGACGCCTGGCGCCGTAACCGGCAACAGCATCAACTCATAGCCCTGCATCTTGGCGCGTTCCTGCAATAGCGGAATTGGCTCTTTGCCGTAGGCACTGTCGTGGTACACCAAAGCAATCTTCTTACCCTTGAGGTTGCCATTTTCCTTTTTGGTCAGGAATTGCATGATGATGTCGGCGCCCGACCAGTAGGTTCCCATCAGCGGGAAGTTCCACTTGAACACATTGCCGTCGCTGGACTCGGAGCGGCCATAGCCACCCGTCAGCAAAGGGTTCTTGTCAGTCGGAGCCTTTTCGGTCAACGCAAAGGTAATCCCGGTCGACAAAGGTTGATATATGGCGCCAGGATGCTGGCTCTTGAGGCGTTCGTAGCATTCCACGCCGCGATCGGTTGCGTAACCCGTATCGCATTCCTCGGTCGTAATCTTGACCCCATTGATGCCACCGTCACGCGCGTTGATCAGACGCAGATAATCCGAATAACCGTTCGCCCAAGGCACGCCATTAGGTGCGTAAGCGCCGGTGCGGTAGGGCAACACGGGGAAGAACTGCTCCTTGGCTTGCGCGGAAGCGGTCTGGGTGACCAGGGCGCCAGAAACGCCCGTGGCGGCCACCGTAAGGGCCAGTAGTAGTTGACGAAGCTTCATGGTTAGTCTCCTATAAAAGTTGAAGCACAGGAAAAAACAATCTGTCTCTTTGCAATGGGAACCAGATCAATGCGGGAAAGGCCACAGACGCAGCTTCTGTTTGCCAACGCTCCAGAGCCTCGCCAGACCGTGGGGCTCCACAATCAGGAACCAGACAATCAGCGCGCCAAAAACGATCTGCTCGGTATGTGTCAGCGCTGCGGTGCTGACTGCAACACCAACCAGACCACCCAGCCAGGGGAGCGACTGGTTAATAACAATCGGCAATATGACGATGAAGGCGGCACCAAAAAAGCTGCCCATGATGGACCCCATGCCCCCAATGATCACCATAAACAGAAGCTGAAAGGAGCGGTCGATTGAAAAAGCCGCCGGCTCCCACGAGCCCAGGTGAATGAAGCCCCACAGCGCGCCGGCCACACCCACAATGAACGAGCTCACGGCGAACGCGGTCAGCTTGGCATACATAGGCCGAATACCGATCACAGATGCAGCCACGTCCATATCACGGATCGCCATCCACTCCCGTCCAATGGCGCTGCGCACGAGATTTTTGGCCAGCAAGCCGAACACCACCAGAAACGCCAAACAGAAAAAGTATTTCTGCAAAGGTGATTCAACCGGCAGGGTCAATGCCTTGAGCTTGGAGACAGATACCGTTCCAGATGCCGAATCATTGGTCAACCACTTGATGCGCAGGAAGGCCCAATCGCAGAAGAATTGCGCTGCCAACGTGGCCACCGCGAGATACAGGCCTTTCACCCGAAGGCTCGGGACGCCAAAGAAGATGCCTACGAGCGCCGCAAAAACGCCGCCCATCAGCACGGCTGGAATCAACGGAAAACCGTCGATCCGGACTGAAAAATTGTAGGCAGCATAGGCACCCACCGCCATGAACGCACCGGAACCCAGCGAAATCTGGCCGCAATAGCCCACCAGAATATTGACTCCCAACGCTGCCAGCGCAAGAATTAAAAACGGAATCAGTATGGCGCGCAACATGTACTCGTCCGCAATCAATGGCACTGCCACAACGGCAATGGCAAGCAGCATCAGTACGCCCCACCGATCTTGCGCGATCGGGAAAATCGCCTGATCGGCCGCGTAGGACGTTTTGAACTGTCCGTTTTCTCTGTAAAACATCTGTAACTACCTCAAACCCGGTCGATAATTTTTTCGCCGAACATGCCCTGCGGACGAAACAGCAGAAATGCCAGCGCCAACATGTAGGCAAACCAGATTTCGATGCCGCCACCGACATAGGGCCCGAGGAAAACTTCCGAGAGTTTCTCGCCCACGCCAATGACCAGGCCGCCGATGATGGCGCCGGGAACCGAGGTCAACCCGCCCAGAATTAGCACCGGCAGCGCCCGCAGCGCCACACTGGACAATGAAA
>JAHEBY010000243.1 GCA_024642025.1 Comamonadaceae bacterium
GTTTGGGTCCGAGCGTTTCGGCATGCGCAATGAAGACGTTTACCGTTGCCACGCATGCCTGAGCATTCCCACCAACCCGGCGTTTGGCTCGCTCAATCTGGCGGCTGCGCTTCAGGTCATCGCCTATGAATGGCGCTTGGCTTTGGGCGGGTTTGCAGAGACAAGTCAGGTTGCCGACGAGCCCCTGAAGCAAGGTGATGGGGTGCCAGGCCAGGCAGCCGATGCCGCCGAGGTGGCGGGCCTGCTGGCGCATCTGGAGGCCTCACTTGTTGCCATTGAGTTTCTCGATCCCACAGCGCCCAAGAAGCTGATGCCGCGATTGAACCAGCTCTTCAATCGCGCGGCGGTTACCCGGGAAGAGGTTCACATATTGCGTGGCATCGCCAAGGCGATGGCGCAACACGCGAAACCCGCGTTGGCGGCAGTTGAATTGCCGAAAAGCTAGACTACGCGCATGTTTTCACGCCTCCGATCTGACATCCAATGCGTTCTTGACCGTGACCCTGCTGCACGCAGCGTGTGGGAGGTGGTGACCTGTTATCCCGGTTTGCATGCGTTGGTTCTGCACCGGCGCGCGCACTGGTTCTGGAACCACGGCTTCAAGTGGCTCGGCCGCTTTGTGTCGCATGTCGCGCGCTGGTTGACGGGTATTGAAATCCACCCCGGCGCCAAAATCGGCGAAAAGGTGTTTTTTGACCATGCCATGGGCGTGGTGGTGGGTGAGACGGCGGAAATTGGCGACGGCTGCACGATCTATCAAGGCGTCACGCTCGGCGGAACCTCTCTCTACAAAGGGACGAAGCGCCATCCCACACTGGGCAAAAACGTGGTGGTCAGTGCCGGGGCCAAAGTATTGGGCGGATTTGAAGTGGGCGATGGCGCCAAGATCGGTTCCAACGCGGTGGTGATCAAGCCGGTGCCCGCGGGCGCAACGGCTGTAGGCATTCCGGCGCGCATCATTCCTTCAAAAACGGGTGAGAGTGCGGACGCGGCCACGCTGGAGCCAAAATTCACCGCTTACGGCATCACCCAGGAAGACGATCCGGTGAGTCAGGCTTTGCGGAGTTTGGTGACCTCGGCTTCGGGCCAGGAGCATCAAATCGCGTTGTTGTGGCAGGCCATTGAAAAGCTGTCGACCAGCCGGGCGGCTATGGATTGCGTGCCCGGCGACGCGGCCCGAAAAGAAGAGTTTGAGGCCGAAAAACTCAACCAGCTTATTGGCAAATAAGCGTCAGCGGCGCATGGGCCCATGCGGACTTGAGGCCCCTACAACAATTTGCCGAGTCTTTCGGCGGCTTGATGAAGTGCGGGCAGTCTGGACCGGGCTTGTTCCACAGAAAACCGGGATATTGGCGCGTGTACCGCAACCGTTGCCCGAATGGCACCATGCTCGTCGAATATCGGCACCGCAATAGCCAGCAGCCCGTCGATGAATTCTTGCTGATCGAGCGCGTACCCGGCAGTCCGCACTTTCGCACACTCTTGCACCAGGGCTTCGGCGGTCGTGATGGTCGACTCCGTCATGGCAGTTAACGTGATCTGCGAGACCAGCAACTCCCGCTGAGGGCCCGGCAACAGGGCCAGGTAAAGTTTTCCGCTCGCCGTGCAATGCAGCGGCACGTGTTCACCAACTGCCAAAGTAAGACGCCAGGGCCTGAGCGCTTCCACGCGGTCCAGATACAGGACCGAGGCGCCGTCCAGCGTGGTGATGTTGCAGGTCTCGCCGACCTGCTCAACAAGTTCGGTCAATATTTGATGCCGCAAGCCTCGCACGGCGCCGTGGTTTAGCGTGTCAAAAGCCAGCTTGCGCAGCGCAGGCCCGACGGTGTAATCGCGCTCATTGACATCCCGCGTTACAAAACCGGCTTCCAGCAATTGCATGCACAAGCGATGCGCGGTTACTTTAGGCAATGACAGGCGTACGGCCAAATCTGCCAGTGACATGGCCCGTCCTTCAGAGGCCAGGCACGCCAACAAACGCAGACTACGCTCGGCAGACGAGGACTTTGCTGTCTGAAAAGTCGAATCTTTATCGTCGAGCATAAGGGAAATCACTAATAACGGAACGTTGCGTTCCGAAAAAATTGTTCATACACTGATTCGACGTTAATTTAGATCTCTCGATTGACCGCTATCTGAAAGCCGAAACTCTTTGCCCGGACCGTCCTTTAAGCGCATTTTCGACATTTTCTGCCAAACCCTCGTGACCTTGACGCATGCCTCAGGAATTTGATTACATCGTCGTCGGCGCCGGGTCCGCCGGATGCACTTTGGCCGGGCGGCTTTCCGAAGATCCGGCAACAACCGTGTTGTTGCTGGAGGCGGGCCCGCCTGATCGCTCTTTCTGGATTCACCTGCCCATCGGTTATGGAAAGACCATGTGGAGCAAAACCTACAACTGGTGCTATCACACCGATCCCGACCCCAACATGAACGGGCGGCGCATTTACTGGCCTCGGGGCAAAACCCTGGGCGGTTCCAGCTCGATCAATGGTCTTATATATATTCGCGGCCAGCGGGAAGACTACGACCACTGGGAGGCCTTGGGTAACGCAGGCTGGGGGTACGACGATATCCTGCCTTACTTCATCAAGTCTGAGGGCAACCAGCGTGGCGCATCCAAATTCCATGGTGCTGACGGCCCGCTCAAGGTTTCCAATATTGGCTCTCGTCACGAGCTGATTGAGGCCTTCATCGCAGGCGCCGAGGAGACGGGAGTGCCTCGCACGGACGACTTCAACGGGGCAAGCCAGGAAGGCGCCGGATATTTCCAGCTGACGACCTTTAAGGGGTGGCGCTGCAGCACCGCCAAGGCGTACTTGAATGGAGCCCGCCAGCGCCCCAATTTGCACATTGAAACCGAGGCCTTTGCGGCAGGCCTGGTGATCGAAGGCAAGAGGGCGGTAGGGGTCAGGTACCGACAGGGCGGGGCCATGAAAACGGTGCGCTGCAAAAAAGAGGTTCTGCTGTCGGCCGGTGCCATCCAGTCTCCTCAATTGCTTCAGCTTTCGGGCATAGGTCCGCGTCCGTTGCTCGAAAAGCTGGGGATCCCGGTCGTGTTGGAATCACCGGAGGTGGGTGAAAACCTGCAAGACCATTTGCAGATTCGGCTGAGTTTTCAGTGCACGCGCCCCATTACCACCAATGACCAGTTGAACTCATGGTTTGGTCAGTTCAAGCTGGGACTGGAGTGGCTGCTGCGTCGCTCGGGCCCACTGGCCGTGGGTATCAATCAGGGCGGCTGCTTCATGCGCGCTTTACCCGATGAAGCAAAGACACCAGACATACAGTTTCATGTGTCTACCTTGTCGGCGGACATGGCTGGGGGCAAAGTACATCCGTACTCGGGCTTCACCATGTCCATCTGTCAGTTGCGCCCCGAATCACGTGGGCATATTCGCATTCGCTCGACTGACCCATTCGAGCCGCCAGAAATGCAGCCCAATTATCTGGCCACCGACCTGGATCGACGTACCGCCGTGGCGGGGGTCAAGGCGGCGCGGGCTATTGCACAGTCGAAGGCGATGAGCCCCTACGTGCTGCGCGAAGTCAAGCCCGGCCTTGACGCCAATGACGATGACGCGCTGCTGGAGTTTTGCCGCAACAACGGAGCGACTATTTTTCATCCGTCAGGAACCTGCCGCATGGGGAGCGATCCGGCGGCTGTGTTGGACACCCGCTTGCGGGTCAACGGGATGTCGGGCCTGCGCGTCATTGATTGCTCGGCAATGCCAACGCAGGTATCAGGAAACACAAATGCCCCTGCCGTCATGATGGCAGAAAAGGCCGTGGACATGATTCGCGAGGATGCAAAAGGTCCGTAGCAACGGTTTTAGCGTGTGGCGCCAACGATTGAGTCGGATTGGTTCCAGAAAACACATGGTTTCCGACTCGTGGCTTGCATATTTCCCAACGGCCTTTACAGAAAAGGCCTCATTCATTCAGGAGACAAATCATGACGAATAAAACCCCACTCGACCGCCGTGGCTTCATGCGTATTGCAGGAACTTACGGCTTGACCCCCACGCTGTATGCAGCTGTCGGCATGGTTGGCCCCTTGACGCTCGAAGGCGTAGGCATGGCCGCCGCCCAAACCGCTGCAGCTCGCAGTGGTCCCGCTGAGGTCACGCTGAAATTCGGTGCCGCCGGTTTCAACGAAGCCAATCTCAAGATTCAGGAGTCGGGCCAGCTTTGGTTCTCGCACGAGATGGAAAAGCGCAGCAACGGCGCCGTCAAGATCGAGTTCATTGGCTCCAACGCCATTTGCAACCAGGGAGACTGCGTGAAGAAGGCGCAGCAGGGTATTGTGGATCTGTACTCGGCGAGTACACAGAACTCAGCTGGTTCGGCCCCGTATTACAACGTGCTGGACTTCGCCTACATGTTCCCCAGCCGAGCTTCGATGCACCACTTTTTCTACAGCAAGAAGAGCGAGAAGCTGCTCCGTGAACCGATGCGCCGTCTGCACAACATTCAGTTCCTGTACACGCATTGCGAGCTGCGCGGCATCATGCTCGGCAAAAAATACGACAACAAGCCGCTGGTTACCAGCGTCGAACAACTGGCTGGCACCAAGAACCGTGTGACGGGCACCCAGCTTGGTCGCATCGCCATGACCTTGATGAATTTGAACCCGGTGCCCATCGCCTGGGAAGAGACGCTTGACGGTTTGAAGCAAGGACTTATCGACGGCGCTGAGACCTGGATGGGTGCCGCCGCCT
>JAHEBY010000244.1 GCA_024642025.1 Comamonadaceae bacterium
TCATCGGAAACCTGCTCAACGGTCAGTTTGCCTTCCACATCCCGAGCAAGCGTCCTGAACACCTCGGCATGCTGTGCCTGACGCAAAACAGTGAGCAACCTCTCCTCGTCATCTTCTCCTGTTACTTCAACGGATTGACGGCGCTGCTCCAGCTCGCGCTCGAATTCGACCGCATTGAAGCGCTCTTCGAGCATGCTGTGATTGGCAAGCTCGTCGATGACACCGGGGTGCTTGAGCAGATAACGGGCTGGCCATCGGGCCGCTCCCAGCATGCGCAGCAGGCGCTCATGCACGCGGGGGCGCTCAAGCAGGAGGGCCAAATAGCTTTCACGCCGCAACAAGGGTTCCATCCAGTCGGCGATACGCACCGCAGACAGCTCAGTCACTTTGCCCTCACGAACCCAGTTGCCGGTGCGCTCCACGAGCCGTACCAGGCGGGCCCTTGAGTCGTCTTTAAGTGCCAGAACCCGCGGATGTTCCCGCCACGACGCCAACCGCTCCCGGAACGCGTCCGGAAGCTGCGCCAACAGCTCGTCCAGATCCGGTGGGGGCGCCGCGGCGGCCGGGCCACCGTTGCAATGTGTACATTCTCGTTCGCTGCCACCCAGCAGGGCATCAAATTCCTGCGCCACCAGTTCGCGCCATGTGTCCAGCTGCACGAGAAAGGGCTGTGCAGAATCAAACGACATGGCTCGCGCGAGCCATGTCAGATCGTCGTCCTGAGTTGGCAGCAGGTGGGTCTGCTGGTCATCCAGATACTGGATGCGGTGTTCTACCTGCCGCAGAAAAATATACGCGTCGCTCAACGCATCGGCGGTGACTTTCGGCATCAGGCCGGCTTTTGTCAGACGTTGCAAGGCATACAGCGTCGAGCGTGTACGCAGTTCGGGAAATTGCCCGCCACGCACGACCTGCAAGAGCTGCACAATGAATTCGATCTCGCGAATGCCACCGCGCGACAGCTTGACATCGTTCGCCCGCTCGGGCCGCCCGGCACTGCGCTTGGCCGCGTGAGAGCGTATTTGCCTGTGCAAAATTCTCAGCGCGTCGAATACGTTGTAGTCAAGGTAGCGACGAAATACAAAGGGCAGGACCACATCCCGTATGGCCTGCGCTGACCCATCTGAAACTGCGATGCCAGGCGCTACCACGCGGCTCTTGAGCCAGGCAAAACGCTCCCATTCCCGCCCCTGAACGTGCAGGTATTCTTCGAGTGCACCTAGCGAGACAACGGCGGGCCCCGAATTGCCGTTGGGCCTCAACGCAAGGTCCACCCGGAAGACGAAACCATGTTCAGTGGTGTCGCCGATCAGCGTGTAGATCTGGCGGACGGCTTTGCCAAAATATTCCTGATTGGAAACGCGCGAGCGTTTCACGTCGCCAGTTCCAGCAGTTTCCCCATCCTGGTCGTACACGTAAACCAGATCAATGTCGCTGGACACATTCAGCTCGCGTGCGCCAAGTTTGCCCATACCCATGACCCAGAATGCCGCGCGCTGCCCGTCAGCGGTCATGGGTGCACCATGCAAGGCGTCCAGTACCTGAAAGGCATGCAAACACGCCGTATCAAGAGAAAACTCGGCCAACGTCGTCACCACCGCGGTGATCGAGGCCAGCGGCGCGGACTCATCACAATCCAGGCAAGCCAGACGCTCCAACACCAGTTGGCGCGTGATGCGTAGCGCTGCGCCTGCGTCGCCAGTCCGGTCGTAAAGGGCGTCGAACAGGTCGCCGATAGTGATACGGTCAGGCATGCCGACTGTCAGCAAAGTCAATTCTTCGCTGTAGCGTCGACGAATACGCTGCACGAAGCGGGAGTAAGCCGATCGTTCGACGCGTTTACCCACCGTCTGGGGGGACTGGGTCTGCAGAGGCATGCTCATGGCGGCCGCGTCATAATTCCGGCTACCCCGCCCGGTACTGTATGACTACCCCAACTCCATTGCCATCGCGATCTTTGAAGGTTCTTGCACAGGCGGCCAAATGGTCGCTTGGCTTACTGGTGATTGCGTGGCTGGTCTTCATCGCGGGGTGGGGCGTCTTGCACGCCTTCATTGTGCCGCGAATCGACGAATGGCGCCCCCTGCTGGAAACCCGTGCTTCCCGGCTGCTGGGGGTCAGCGTCCGTATTGGGTCCATCAACGCGCATTCGACCGGCTTTATTCCGTCCGTAGAGCTGGTGGACGTCCGGCTGCTGGACGGGCAGGGGCGTGACGCGCTTAACCTGCCGCGGATATTGGCGTCGGTCTCGCCGCGTTCGCTTCTGGGCCTTGGGTTCGAGCAGCTCTACATCGAGCAGCCGCGCTTGAATATCCGCCGGTCTGCCGCAGGCAAGATCTATGTTGCGGGCCTTGATGTTTCGGGTGGTCAGGGAAATGACGACACGGTTGCCGACTGGTTTTTTTCCCAGCGGGAGTTTGTCATTCATCAAGGGACGATTGAGTGGGTGGACGAGCAGCGGGGCGTGCCGATTCTTGCGCTGAATGCAGTCGATCTGGTGGTTCGCAACAGGTTGGCAACCCACCAGATCAGGCTGGATGCCACGCCGCCACCACAGTGGGGAGAACGTTTCGGGCTGATGGCGAGCTTTCGGCAACCCCTGCTGTCGCTCAAAAAGGGTCAATGGCGGCTGTGGAATGGGGAGGCCTTCGCAGACTTTTCCCGGGTCGATGTTTCGCAGCTGCGCCAATACGCAGACTTGGGCATCGATGTGGTTCGGGGTTCGGGTGCCGTGCGGGCATGGGCGGAAATCAATCGCGCGCAAGTGGAGCGTGCGACGGCAGACTTTGCCCTCGCTAACGTCAGCACCACGCTGCAAGGGGGGTTGCGGCCACTCGAACTTTCGTCCGCGTCTGGTCGGATAGCGGGGTCGATACAGCCAGACAGTTTCGATCTGGCAACTGTGGGACTCCAATTTGACACACCTGACGGTCTACATTGGCCAGGCGGCAACATGCATGTCAACTATCGCCGTAGCAGTGACACATCGCCAGCCTCCGTCGAGTTTGAAGCTGACAAGTTCGACTTGGCCGCACTCACGCAAATCGCCGACCGCGTCCCGCTGAGCAACACCTTGCGTGAGGCCATAGACCGCCATACGCCAAGCGGCGTGCTCGGGGAGATTCAGGCCAGCTGGCGTCAGGCGCCGGGTGCTGCAGCCACTTTCAAAGTCAGAGGAAAAGTCGCGGGACTTGCCATCGCCGCCCAGCCTGCACTGCCTGCGCCGTCCACCGCTTACGCTTTGGGCACACCGGGCGTGAAGGGTTTGAATGCCAGTTTCGAGTTGACCGATGCCGGAGGCAGAGCGAGCCTGGCCATGCGCGACGGTTCGCTGGACTTTCCGGGTGTTTTTGATCAGCCGGAGGTGCCGGTTGTCCAACTCAGTGCAGACGTGCAGTGGACTGTGCGGGGCGACAGGTTCGCGGTTGAATCGTCAAACATCAAGTTCAGCAATGCCGACGCCGACGGCGAAGCCCAGATCAAATGGCATACGGCAGATGCCGGGCCACACGACGCGCGCTTTCCTGGCGTGCTTGACCTGCAGGCCAGCTTGAGCCGGGCCGATGCCTCGCGGGTTCATCGCTATCTGCCGCTGGAACTTGGCAATGAGGTTCGCGAGTATGTGCGTGACGGCGTGACTTCAGGCAACGCGAGTGGCGTGAAGTTCAAGGTCAAGGGAGACCTGCACCATCTTCCGTTTAAAGATGCCAAACAGGGAGAGTTTCAGGTTTCCGCCAATTTGCGCGACGTGAACTTTGCCTACATTCCCCGAGCGCTTCAAGCCGCCGATGCCTTGCCCTGGCCGGGCTTGACCAGCTTGACCGGCGAGCTTCAGATCGACCGCAAGACGCTCCAAATCAAGGTGGCAAGTGGCCGTGTTGACAGCGCCACGGGGTTGCAAATCACGAAGGCGCAGGCACAGATACCAGACCTGTTCCAGTCTGCGAAGGTGGCTGTGAACGTTGAATTTGCGGGGCCCCTGTCCGACGTGCTGGAATTTGTAAAGGCGTCTCCTGTGAGTCAAATGACCGGGCAGGTGTTATCAGGAGCCACCGCAACGGGAAACGCCGCCTATCGATTGAAACTAAACGTGCCGCTCGACGATGCCGGCAAAACAACGGTTCAGGGAAATGTCGCCCTGTCGGGCAACGACATCGTGATGTCTGACGCGTCGCCGCGCCTGGTCGCGGCCAAAGGTCAGGTCAATTTTTCGGAAAAGGGCTTTTCCATTGTTGGCGGGCAGGCGCGCCTGTTTGGTGGGGAAGCGCGAATCGAGGGTGGCACGTCAAGCAACGGCACTACGGTGCTTCGGGTGCAAGGCATGGCCACAGGCGAAGGACTGCGTCAGGCCCGGGAACTGGGTGACGCAGGTGGGTTGACCCAGTTTGCCAGCGGCGGCGCAGCTTACAACGCCGTTTTGACGTTTCGCGCCGGCGCCGCTCCAGACGTCACCGTTTCCAGCAATCTGCAAGGCATGGCCTTGAATTTGCCGCTGCCGCTCAACAAGGCGGCCGAATCTGTCATGCCGGTACGGTTTGAAATGACTGGACAGCGCCTGTCGCTGGATGTCGGTCAAGTGGGATCCATCAACTATCAAAGAGATATGTCTGCCCAGGAGCCTCGGATCCTACGCGGGGCGATTGCTTTGGGCTTGACTCCTGAGGAGTCTGCGCCCATGCCCCAGTCGGGCGTGATGGCCAACATCAACCTG
>JAHEBY010000245.1 GCA_024642025.1 Comamonadaceae bacterium
CGGTGTGTTGACGAGATTGCGCGCCAGCCAACTTGCCCGCACTGCACGCTCGATGGCTGCGCGATCCAAAGCTGGATCGAGAGTAAGCCTTGGCCCCTCAGGTGACGCCTTGCGGTAGGCGTCGAAGCGATAGGCTCCCAGCAAAAACCCAATAGCTGCCAGTGCTGGATCAAGATTGGCCAGCTCAGCAAAATACCAATCTCCCTGCGGCAAGGCGCGGGCCAGAGCCCCTGTGACAAAGGAATCATCGCCTGCCCCTACCCCAAGGATTGCCCCCATCAGTGCGCCATCAGGGTTTGGCACAAGGAGCACTGCACCGGCCGATAGCTTGAACGCAGACTGCTTCATCCAGCGTTCTGCCTCATCGGGCAGCGTGTAGGCGCCAGTCGTTCCCGCACACCATACCGGCAATGCTTTCTTCAAATCGGCCTTTGCAGGTGCGAGCACATTTTCAAGCATCATCATTCCTTGTTTGGTCGACGGGGTGGTGGCACGTGCCATTATTAACCATCCGTTAGGGTTAACAGAATATTGAGATTAGACCGAGAAGGATATTGCGGGAATAGCCGAAACCGACCCGTGTTTTGGCAGGGGAGCTTAGCATGACGCAGATTCACGCAGAAATGCGCACAATACGCAAAAGATCATTCACAACCACTGCGCTGGTCGCCCTGATCAGCCTTTCCGTTGCCGGTTGCGCCACCGACAAAATGTCGACCGGCTCAGTCAACCCGCGCGGCAAGCCTGTGGAACAGATGAACGCGCAGGAACTTGCAGCGTCGCTGGACAGCTACCGCAATCTTTATGAGCGCGATTCGGGCAACAAATCAGTTTCGATGGCCTATGCGTCCATTCTGCGCATGAACGGCTTTAATGATCAGGCTTTGGCCGTTATGCGCAAAGCAGCCATTCAACATCCTAAAGATCGCGATGTGCTCGCGGCCTACGGCAAAGCGCTGGCCAGTGCGGGCGAATTCACCGCTGCGCTCGATGCCGTGCAACGTGCTCAGGATCCCACTCAGCCAGACTGGCGCTTGATCTCTGCCGAAGGTGCAATTTATGACCAGACAGGCCGCTCACAGGAAGCACGTGAGCGCTACCAGCGGGCGCTGCAACTGCGCCCCAATGAGGCAAGCATTCTTTCCAACCTCGCGATGAGCCATGTGCTTGAAGGCAACTTGCCCGCGGCCGAGGGCTATCTGCGCACTGCGGTACAACAGCCCGCCGCTGACAGCCGCGTTCGGCAAAACCTGGCAATGGTTGTTGGCTTGCAGGGCCGTTTTGACGAGGCCATGAGCATTGCCCAGCAGGAGCTTTCTCCGCAGCAGGCCAAAGCCAACGTGGATTACCTGCAAAAAATGCTGGCGCAGCAGAATGCTTGGAGCCTTATCCAGCAGGAAGACAAATCCAAACAGAACTGAGCTATTTCACGATCATAAAAAACCCGCCTTGCAGTATCTGCAGGCGGGTTTTTCTTTGACTTGTTTTCTTGACTGCGAGATCAGAACACGCCGCCACGCTGCGAAATCTGGATGCCAGCTGGCCCAAGAACAACGCCGAACAGAACCGGCAGGAAAAACAGGATCATCGGCACGGTCAATTTGGGCGGCAAAGCAGCGGCTTTCTTTTCAGCCTCGTTTAGCCGCTGTTCGCGGCTTTCGTTTGCAAGCACGCGCAGCGCCTGTCCAACCGGTGTACCGTAACGCTCTGCCTGAACCAGTGCCTGCGTCACCGCCTTCACAGTTTCGAGGCCCGTACGGTTAGCCAGATTGTCATAGGCCATGCGGCGCTCGGACAAGAACGACAGCTCAGCTCCCACCAGAACCAGCTCTTCGGCCAGCGCCGTTGACTGGATACCAATCTCGTTTGCCACGCGGCGAAAACCGGCTTCGATGGACATGCCCGCTTCCACGCAAATCAGGAGCAAGTCAAGCGCATCAGGCCAAGCCTTCTTGATGGTTGACATACGCTTGGAAGCGACGTTCCCCACATAGATGTTCGGCGCGTAAAAGCCGAGATAGGCAATGCCAAGGCAAATAACCACGCGCATGACGGTCGTCTGTTCGGAAAATCCGTTCAGCACGAATGTATAGACCAAGGCACCGATGAAAAAGACAAAGGGTAAAACAAGGCGAAGAAACAGGAAAACGTTCAATGGCTGCTGGCCTCGAAAGCCAGCTGTTCGCAATTTGTTGATTGTCTTGTCGTCTGCCAGTGCTTTCTTGAGATCCAGCGTTTCCACAATGCTGCGGATGCCGCCCGGCTTTTGACTGTCCATCCGCAACGCGCCCCGGCCTTGTTGTTTTTCTGCAGCAAGGCGGGCTCGCTCACGCGAACGAATTTCGTCACGCTCAAGGGCGACTGTCTTCATTCGTGTTTTCAGCTCATTGCCGCCCAGCAAGGGTGTCAGCAGCGTGAACAAGGTTGCAAACACGCTGACCGCAACCAGAATGGAGACGAGAAACTGTGGTGATGTAAGAGTGGCTACGATATCTTCCATGATGCCTTTTCCCTTACACTTCGAAGTTGATCATCTGACGCATGACAAAAACGCCAATTGCCATCCAGACGGCTGAGACACCAAGAATCATGTATCCGGTATCAGTTGTGAACAGCAGCGTGATGTAGCTCGGGCTCGAAAGATAAACCAGAATCGTCACGATAAATGGCAGGGCTGCAATGATGGCGGCAGAGGCTTTCGCTTCCATCGACATGGCGGCCACTTTTGCTTTCATCTGCTTGCGCGAGCGCAGCACTTTTGAAAGGTTGCCCAATGCTTCCGACAAGTTGCCGCCAGCCTGGGCCTGGATCTGGATAACAATGGCAAAAAAGTTCGCTTCGGGAACCGGCATGCTCTCATACATGCGCATACACGCTTCCGGCGCCGACATGCCCAACTGCTGCGATTCAATGATGCGTCGAAATTCGGTTTTTACCGGTTCACGGGCTTCGGTTGAAATCAGGCGCAATCCATCGTTCAGCGGCAGACCGGATTTGATGGCGCGCACAATCACATCAATCGCGTTCGGAAACTCAGACAGAAATGCCTTCATGCGACGGTTGCGCAGGTAGCTAATGACCCAGCGCGGCAGACCCAAACCGGCCGCAAAAGTAACACCAAGAATGTACAGTAGCGGCACACCAAGGAAGAATGCGATGACCGTGAACAGGACACCACAAACTGCGGAGTAAATGTAAAACATGCGGAGATCGAGCTTCAAACCAGCCTGCTTAAGCTGCAATTTCAAAGGCGGCCTTTGAACATTCTTGTCGCGTGCCTTGTTCTTGGCGTCCAGATCGTTGAGCGAGTCCGTAACCTGCTTGCGGCGCTTATTGCTTTCTGCCTGGCGGTCAACAACAGCGCGTTTGGTCACGGTGTCTGTCGATGCAGCCTTGATGTTGGTCAGGCGCTTGTTGCGCTTGGACTCATTTTCCAGCGACGGCAGCAGCAGGGCGTATAGAACCCCAGCTGAGCCAAGGCCTGCCAATATGACAAAACCTAAAACCGAAGCCTGAATGCCGAAAATCATCATGTTACACTACTCTCCCGAAAACTGATCTTGAACGATCAGGCTTCGATGACCTCCATCGCGTCAAGGGCTGCCGCGAGCCGCTGCTCTTCATTAAAGTAGCGGGCTCGGTCCCACATATGCGGACGGCCGACGCCGGTAGACCTATGCTTGCCAACAAGCTTGCCATTGGCATCTTCGCCGGTGATGTCATAAAGCATCAGATCCTGTGTGATGATGACATCGCCTTCCATGCCAATCACTTCGGTGATGTGGGTGATGCGGCGCGAACCGTCACGCAGACGTGCTGCCTGGACGATGATATCCACCGACCCAACAATAATTTCGCGCACTGTTTTCTGTGGCAGGGTGAAACCGCCCATGGCAATCATCGATTCAATACGGTTGAGGCACTCACGCGGTGAGTTGGAGTGGATCGTGCCCATTGAACCGTCATGGCCGGTGTTCATGGCCTGAAGCAAGTCGAACACTTCAGGTCCGCGCACCTCGCCCACGATGATACGCTCCGGGCGCATACGCAGACAGTTCTTGACGAGATCGCGCATGGTGATTTCGCCTTCGCCTTCGAGGTTTGGCGGGCGTGTTTCAAGACGCACCACGTGTGGCTGCTGCAGCTGCAATTCTGCAGAGTCTTCGCAGGTGATAACGCGCTCATCCTTGTCCACGTAGTTGGTCAAGCAGTTGAGCAAAGTTGTTTTGCCCGAACCCGTACCACCTGAAATAACCACGTTACAGCGCACACGGCCGATAATTTGCAGAATGGTGGCGCCTTCCGGCGAGATTGCACCAAACTTGACGAGCTGATCGAGGGTAAGCTTGTCCTTTTTGAATTTACGAATTGTGAGGGCCGCGCCGTCGATGGCCAGTGGTGGCGCAATAACGTTCACACGCGAACCGTCAGCTAGGCGGGCGTCGCAAATGGGCGAGGATTCATCGACGCGACGGCCGACCTGGCTCACGATGCGCTGGCAGATCGACAGCAACTGTTGTCCATCACGGAAACGGATACCAGCGTCCAGCACCTTACCGTTGACCTCGATATAGGCCTTGCTGGGACCGTTGATCATGATATCGGCGATATCATCACGCGCCAGAAGCGGCTCCAGTGGTCCATAGCCCAAAACGTCGTTGCAGATATCCTCGAGCAGTTCTTCCTGCTCAGCAATCGACATCGCATAGT
>JAHEBY010000246.1 GCA_024642025.1 Comamonadaceae bacterium
CGCCCAGCGCCGAGCGCATACGCGCCAGCGCCTGCTCCCGTGTATCAGCATGCACGATCACCTTGCCAATCATGGAGTCGTAATTGGGTGGCACAAAGTAATTGGTGTAAACATGCGAGTCCACGCGCACCCCTGGACCGCCAGGCGGGTGCCACATGGTGATGCGCCCGGGCGACGGCGTAAATTTGTAGGCATCTTCCGCGTTCAACCGGCATTCGATGGCGTGACCCCTGATTTCAATCTGTCGCTGGGTGAACGGCAACTTTTCCCCTGCAGCCACCATGATCTGCGTCTTGACGATGTCCACGCCGGTGATGAACTCCGTCACAGGGTGCTCCACCTGAACACGGGTATTCATCTCAATGAAATAGAACTCGCCGTTTTCATACAGAAACTCAAAAGTACCAGCACCGCGGTAGCCTATTTTCTTGCAGGCGGCCACGCAGCGCTCGCCAATGCGGTCAATAGTTTTGCGGGGAATGCCCGGTGCAGGTGCTTCCTCGATCACTTTTTGGTGACGGCGCTGCATCGAGCAGTCACGCTCGCCGAGGTAAACCGCATTCTTGAACTTGTCCGCGAGAATCTGGATTTCAATATGCCGGGGGTTCTGGAGAAACTTCTCCATGTACACCGCAGGATTTCCAAAAGCCGCGCCGGCCTCAGCCTTGGTCATCTGCACCGCGTTGACCAAAGCCGCTTCTGTGTGCACGACGCGCATGCCGCGCCCGCCACCGCCGCCCGCCGCCTTGATGATGACGGGGTAGCCAACCGCCTTGGCCATGCGCCGGATTTGCGCCGGATCGTCAGGCAACTCGCCTTCCGAGCCCGGCACACAGGGCACGCCGGCCTTGATCATGGCCTGCTTGGCCGAGACCTTGTCGCCCATGATGCGGATCGACTCGGGCGTGGGCCCGATGAACTGAAAACCGCTTTTCTCGACCCGCTCGGCAAAGTCAGCGTTTTCGCTCAGAAACCCGTAACCTGGGTGAATGGCTTCTGCGTCGGTCACCTCAGCAGCTGAAATGATGGCTGGCATATTGAGGTAGCTCATCGCAGACGGTGCCGGTCCGATACAAACCGCCTCTTCAGCCAGTCTCACGTACTTGGCGTCCCTGTCCGCCTCTGAATACACCATGACGGCCTTGACGCCCATTTCACGGCATGCGCGCTGGATGCGAAGCGCAATTTCGCCACGATTGGCAATCAGTATTTTTTTGAACATGTCGCTGGGTATCCCTGCCTTATTCGATGACGAACAGGGGTTGCCCGTACTCCACTGCCTGGCCGTTTTCGCAGAGAACCTCTTTGACGATACCGGTTTTGTCAGACTCGATTTCGTTGAGAATTTTCATGGCTTCAATAATGCAAATGGTTTGCCCGGCCTTGACGGTGTCGCCGATCTCAACAAACGATTTGGCACCCGGCGATGCCGCCCTGTAGAAAGTACCCACCATGGGAGATTTCACCCGGTGCGCTTCTGAAGATTCGGCAACGACCGCTGCGGAAGCGGGCGCAACCATTGGCGCCGCGCCAGCAATGGGCGCGACCGCCGCCACAGGCGCTGCCACCAGCGGTGCAGCCACAAGTGCGCCCTGGACAGACGCCTTGACGATACGCACTTTACCTTCTGCCTCGGTGATTTCGAGTTCGGACACATTCGAATCCGACACTAGATCAATCAGAGTTTTCAGTTTTCTCAAATCCATGGTATCTCCAACAACCGGTCTTTAACCGCAGTATTCTTAATTCCAGGCTCATGCCCGCAGGGCGGGAATTTACCTTATTTTCCGCGGTATGAGGCTTATCTTCGTTTATTTTTATCCAACTCTCAAAAATCCCATTCTGATAGCTCTACTACTTCAATGCCAGCCAGCCCTTCAGATCGTCTGGGGAAATTTGCCCCATTTTACGATGCGCGATCACACCATTTGAGCCCAGAACCACGGTGAAAGGCAATCCCCCGCCCAAATTACCCAACGCCCGACCTAATTCGATTCCTCCCATGCCAGCCAACGCGACCGGGAACTTCAGCGGTATCCGTGTCAGGAACCGATTCACCGGATCACGCTGATCTACCGCGATGCCAACAACTTGCCAGCCGTTAGCCTTGTTTTCTTGATAAAAGCGATCCAATAAGGGCAATTCTGCCACGCACGGCGGGCACCAGGTTGCCCAAAAATTGATCACTGTGGGTTTTCCCCTGAAACTCGCCAGCTCAATTTTCCTGTCGTCAAGCCCGTCGAGCGTGAGCCCCCATAGCGCATCCGCAGCGCTTGGTGCAACGGGGGTCGGGTGCAAGCGCCACCATGCAAATCCGGCACCCGCCAAAGCGGCAGCACCCCCGGTCAACCCAAGCAGCCAGCGTCGACGAGAACTGGATCTCTGCGCAACAGACGTTAAATCATCTTTAATTTCACTCATTTGCTTGCTACATTCAATAAACTTTGCACAGCCCTTAAATCTCCTCTTGGTGAACGCCCTTTTGGGTCTGGCCGCAGCGCACCACGCAAATCGTCGAAGTCATAAATGATCAAATGTACGCCGATCTCTTCTCCCAAGCCCGCGCAGAAGCTGTGAACACTGAGGGCATCGACATCACGCCCCTGAAAGCCGGGAACCGTTCGTGGCACATACCTGACGTTTAAATTAACCAATTCAATTTCTGCAGACTTGGGATCATCACAGAAAAGCTGAAGATAAATATCTGACAGGCGGGTAGCAGTGCCGCGCCAAACCGCCCCACCCAAGTGGGGCCGAAAAGCGGCCATGCGCTGCATCCAGAAAACCGCGTGTTCGCGCAGACATCGCAGTTCATGGGGTTGGGTATCTGCGCAGAAAACTTCAATGTATTCCGTCACGGCGTCTTCCAGCTCGTCATTGCCGGGCAAGGCGCTGCGCAAGGGCAAACCCAGGAGTTTGATCGCACGCCGCTTGGCGGGCCCGTACTCAAGGCCCTCCTCCACAACGAGTCGCGCTGCAGCGGCAGAAATCTCGGATGACAAGCTGTCCATAGGACTCATTTTGCACGCGACCGGGCGCTAATGCTCTGCGAGCAAAGTCTACGCGAGATGGCTCGAATTGCTATTTTAATTATAGCTGTAAACGCAATATTGACGGGGGCTAAGAGTCTAAAACATCCATAAAAATACTCTAAAATACAACCATGCACATTCATATTTTGGGTATCTGCGGCACTTTCATGGGTGGCCTGGCGGCCCTGGCGCGGGAAGCCGGCCACCGTGTAACCGGTTGCGATACGGGCGTTTATCCGCCCATGAGTGACCAGCTTCGTAACTTGGGCATTGACTTGATAGAGGGTTTTGGCGCGGATCAGCTTGCGCTCAGGCCCGACATGTTCGTGGTCGGCAACGTGGTCAGCCGTGCCCGTCAGCCAGACGGCAGCCCCAAATTCCCGCTGATGGAAGCCATTCTGGACGCCGGCGCCCCCTATACCAGTGGGCCGCAGTGGCTGGCCGAACACGTGCTGCAAGGCCGCCATGTGCTGGCCGTGGCCGGCACCCACGGCAAAACCACCACCACGGCGATGTTGACCTGGATTCTGGAATGCGCTGGGCTCGAGCCCGGGTTCCTGGTGGGTGGTGTACCCATGAACTTCGAGGTGTCTGCGCGGCTGGGCGGGCACCTGCCACTGGGCTCCGCGCAGGTCAAGGAGGAGCCCGCAACGCGGGCGGGGGACACGGAGCAGAGCCCAAAGGCAGGCGCCCGCCCAGCCGCCCAACCAACTTCACGAGCGCCCGAATCTCAACAGCGCCCATTCTTCGTCATAGAAGCCGACGAATATGACACCGCATTTTTCGACAAACGCAGCAAGTTCGTCCACTACCGGCCGCGCACCGCGGTGCTGAACAACCTGGAGTTCGACCATGCCGATATTTTTGATGACCTGGCCGCGATTGAGCGCCAGTTCCACCATCTGGTGCGCACCGTGCCCGCCAGCGGACGCATCGTCGTCAACGGGCTTGAAGAAAGCCTGGCGCGGGTGCTGCATGCCGGGTGCTGGAGCGAGGTGCGCAGTTTTGGCTCCACGGTCAGTGACTTCACGGCAGATGGCGAACCTCACCAGTTCGACGTGCTGCAACACGGCCAGCCTGTAGGTCGAGTAGAGTGGGCACTAACTGGCGTGCACAACCAGTTGAATGCGCTGGCCGCCATTGCCGCTGCCGAGCATGTGGGCGTGGCGCCGGCAGATGCAGCGCGGGCACTCGCCTCGTTCCAGAACGTCAAACGCCGCATGGAGGTTCGCGCCATCGTGCCGAGGTCTGGCGGCAACATCATCGTCTATGACGACTTTGCCCATCACCCCACCGCCATTCGCACCACGGTGGACGGCCTGCGCCAGCGTATGGGCGCGAAAGCGCGCATTCTGGCCGTGTTCGAGCCCCGATCCAACACCATGAAACTCGGCGCCATGAAAGCCCGCCTGCCCTGGAGCCTGGAGCAGGCCGACCTCGCCTTTTGCCATACCGGCGGCCTGGGTTGGGATGCCCGCGAAGCCCTCGCGCCCATGGGCGAGCGCGCGCAGGTGGCCACCAGCATTGATGACCTGGTCGATCAAGTGGTGGCCGCTGCACGGGCTGGGGACCACATCATCTGCATGAGCAATGGCGGCTTTGGCGGCATCCATCAGAAGTTGGCTGGACGGCTCGCAAATTCGAATTTGCTACAGAATAGTGAGCTGGCTGCAAA
>JAHEBY010000247.1 GCA_024642025.1 Comamonadaceae bacterium
CAGATCGACATGAATCTCGTGTCCGATGAACGGCAACACCTCGGCTGTTACGTCACCACCCAAATCACGTAACCGAATCCCTGCCTGAACGGTGTGGGTGTAATGAACCGAGTCGTCAGTTTTGCCATGGAGCATATGAATGCTGACGCCGTGCAATGCGAAGTCGGGCAAGACGGCGAATCGCCCAGCAACGGAAATCACTCGGCCAGACGGCGGCACCGGCAGCTTGGCCGCTTCCAGCGCCATGGTTGCGCCCTGAGAGAACCCCACCAACGCCGTGTCCGGCGGCCCGAGATTTGCCGCGCGTTGCCAATGACCGATACAGGCTAAAAACATGGGCATTGCCTGCGTGACCCGGATTGGATGGTTGCCTTCATCGAGATCAAATGTGGAGTACCACTGGTATCCGTTGGTCGAGCCCGCCGCGGAATCTGAATGGGCCGAGGCAGCATCTGGCGCCTGTACGGCAATGACCATGGCATTGGGAAACGCTGCTGCCAGACGATCACCAAAGCCAGACATGCTGAGCGGGCGCTCACCTTCGCCGTGGAACAGCAGAATGAGTTGCTGCGCCGGGCCAGTAGGCTTCTGTATGACTAGGGTGCTTTTGTCGGACATGTTTGCGCGCCTTTTTTTAACGCCATAGTGGATATTTTTGAATGCTCAGAAAATGAAAAAAAATTAAAAGAAAACTGCCACTAGCCCCTGCCAGTCATACAGTGTTAGCTATAAAAACAATAGTATAAAATAGCGACATCCTTCCTACATGAAAATCCAGAAAATGGCCATCCAGTGGTTTCCCGGCCACATGCATTTGACCCGAAAGGCCATTGCCACACGCGTGAAAGAGACGGATGTGGTGATTGAGCTGCTGGATGCCCGCTTGCCAGGTTCAAGTGCAAATCCCATGCTCGCAGAGCTTACCGTGACCAAGCCCTCTCTCAAAGTTTTGAACAAGCGGGACCTCGCCGATCCGCTTTGTACTGAGCTCTGGCTTGAGTACTACAACGCGTTGCCCAAAACGCGGGCAATTGGGATGGATGCAGCCGACAAAGGGCCAGCCAAACGCCTGATCGATGCTTGCCGCGAACTCGCGCCAGGGCGCGGGGGTATGGCTAAACCCATGCGGGTTTTGATATGCGGCATACCTAACGTGGGCAAGTCAACACTCATCAACACGCTAGCTGGAAAGCGTGCTGCCAAGACGGGTGACGAAGCGGGTATCACCCGGCTTGAACAGCGCGTTACGCTGGAAAGCGATTTTTACCTTTTTGATACGCCCGGTGTTCTTTGGCCGCGTATTATTGTTTCCCAGAGCGGCTACAACCTGGCCGCGAGTGGCGCCATAGGGCGAAATGCTTTTGAGGAGGAAGAAGTGGCACTTGAACTGCTGAGCTACCTCAAGCAACACTATGCGCATGCACTTCGTGCGCGCTATGGGCTTGAAGAAGCCGGGGCGTCCACAGACGAAGCGTTGCTGTCGGCCATAGGGCGGCAGCGCGGGGCCTTGCAAAGTGGCAACAGGATCAATTTACAGAAGGCCGCAGAAATTGTTCTGCACGAATTTCGCGCAGGCGTTCTGGGTGCCATCTCATTGGAAACTCCAACTGAATATGCCAAATGGTTGGCGAGCGGGCAATTGCTGGATGCGCAGCGCCAAGCGCGCAAGTCGAAAAAGAACTGAGCCCAACTTGCCGAGAACCCGCCTTTCTGAAGCACTGATGGGCGTTGATTCCAGGCAGCGCCTGAGGGTGATGCGCACGCTGTGGGCATCTGGGGTGAATCTCCTGTGCCTGATGATTTACCTGGCCGCTGTTTACATTGGCTTGATCGACCGGTTTGACGTGTTTCTGACGACTGCCTTCATGCTCGGCGGTGCCCTCTTCTTCTATATCGCCATTCGAAGTGGCTGGAGTTTGCGCCTTTCCGATCCCGCGTTGACCATGCCGCAGATGATCTATTTCATGAGCGTGGCAGCTTTCGCATACGTGGTGGTCCCGCCGTTTCGTGGCGTGATGACTGTCACCATGGCGCTTATTCTTGTTTTTGGAGCATTCATCCTTTCGCCACTGCGTTGCAGGCAGCTGGGCTGGCTCGCCGTGGCCTTGGTTGGTATTGCTCTGGGAATCACGGCGATCCGCACACCAAACTCGATCGACGCACATGTTGGCGTGGTTCACTTTTTGGTGAGTGCAATTGTTTTGCCCGTTATTGCTTTGCTGGCCGGGCAGCTTAGCGCCATCCGTTTTGTGCAGAAGGCACAGAAGCGTGCGTTGACGGAAGCGCTTGAGAAGGTGCGTCGGCTCGCTACGCAAGATGAGCTCACCGGCCTGCCCAATCGCCGCAAGATTCTGGAGTTGCTTTCGCTGGAGGAGCGCAAAGCTCGGCGCCAGCTCTTACCACTCACCTGTGCGATGATTGATATCGATCATTTCAAGCGAATCAATGACTCGCATGGCCATCAGGCGGGCGACGATACGCTGGTGTTGTTTTCCAGCTTGCTGTCGTCAGAATTGAGGGCGAGCGACGTGCTGGGTCGCTGGGGCGGCGAGGAATTCATTCTGCTATTGCCCGCCACGCCCTTGGTCGAAGCCACGGCCGTGGTAGAGCGGCTTCGGGTTCGATGCGACAAGGCCGGCCTCTGGGCGCAACGGCCAGAGCTGAAAGTCACATTCTCTGCAGGGTTGGCCACGCACAGGCCAGACGACGCACTGCAAGTCACGATCGCGCGAGCAGACGGTGCACTGTACAAGGCCAAGGCCGAAGGACGCAATCGCGTGGTGTCGAACTAAGCAGCCCTCAGACCTCAAGCCACTGCCGTATACAGCTCAGAAACTCGGCAGGTTTTTGAACCATTACCCAGTGCCCGGTGGGAAAGGCACGCACCGTGCTGCCCGGGCGGGTTGCCATATCAGCAAGCCACGTTGGGGAATGAAACATAAACGGTTTTCGCTCGCCATAGATGTACAGCACCGGACATTTAGGATCCACCAGAACAGCATTGCCAAAACCGCCAAACATTTGAAACCACTGGGCGGCGTAGGGATAGTTCATTTGCCAGCCCATCTTCGTGGGTTCCGTGCGGCAGCGCATGTTGCTTGCCATCCATTGGGTCAGTCGATTTCCCGCGGCATTCCGAATTGGGTTTTTGCCGCCGATTAGCCAAGCCACCGCCAGATAGAGCTGATAGAGAAGAATCTGCAGCTTCGCCTTCACGGTCAGGGAGCGACGGTATGCCGGTGCATTGTGGTCTCCGATATCAACAGCAATGATTCGTGCCACTTGTGCGGTATGTCGGGCGGCAAACTCATAACCGTAGATGCAGCCCCAATCATGCAGCAGCAAGGTGACAGGCGCACCTGGACTTACCGTGGTGACAACTCTGTGCATTAGCATTGTCATGTCCGCCAAGGTGGTCGGGTGTGGAGCTTGCGCTATGTCAAAGCCGGGTAGCGTGAAACGCACGCATTGGTAGGTGTCCCGTAGCCCTTCAATGGTTTTGTCCCACAAACGGCATGTATCCGGCCAACCGTGAATCATCAAAATGATTTGCGGACCTCGCCCTTCCACAAAGACTTCGATCCCGTCTATGACGTGTTGAGGTGAGGGGGTTTGCATTCAGTGATTTGTTCGGCTGGACGACGTCGGGATTATCCAGTGCCAGTAAGGCAGTGTGTTAACTGTATCCATCGCATCGTCCCAAACGAACCATTTTTGGTCGGCATGCACAAATCAGCCGCCAATGGCACACTGCTGTCCATGAGCGTGATGAAGCAGATTTTTACGATTGCCCGTATCGAGGTCAAACTCTGCTTACGTCACCCCAAGCTGCTAATTGCCGTGCTTGCCGTTGCATTTATTCCCGCCCTGTATGCAGTAATCTATTTGTCCAGCGTGTGGGATCCCGCCGCCAAAACGGGCAATCTGGCCGTGGCGCTGGTCAACCTTGATCGAGGCATGGAGTATCGGGAGCACAGTTTCAGTGTCGGGCACGACGTGGTGGCGCGACTCAAGGCGCGCCATCTCTTTGGATATCGCGATTTCGAAGATGAGGCATTGGCGCGGGAGCAAGTCCGACAGGGCAAACTGGCATTTGCACTCATCATTCCGGGGGACTTCAGCTCTAACGCCGTGCCGGGCGCGCTGGCCGGTGCTGGCAAGCTTGTGGTTTATACGTCGGAAGGCAACAGTTACCAGAGCGCGGGGCTGGCGCGACGGTTTGCAGAAGACCTTGGGCATGAGGTCAACGAAAGCCTGAATGAGCGACGCTGGGCTCTTGTACTTTCTGGTGCCTTGGGGTCACAGCAAAGCATGGATCGCTTGCGTGAAGGCGTGGCGCAATTGCGCAGCGGCGCATCAGAGCTGGTTTCAGGATCGCAACAATCGGCGGCAGGTGCGCAGGTGCTTGCACCCGGCACACGAAAACTCGCCCTGGGCGTTGGACAGCTGACCGGAGGAGTCAAGGAGTTGGGCGCCGGGCTGCGCACCATGGACGCCCGTCGCCCCCGCAACTCGGAGCTGAATCGCCTCAAAGCCGGTGCCGAGACCCTGGCCGGGGGACACGCTGAGTTGGGCCTGGGCCTGACCAGCTTGAAGGATGGCAGCCAGCGCCTGGTAGACGGTTTAAGCCAGGCACGGTCAGAAGTTAAATCCAGTCTCTTTGCCAGCCCGAAAGTCACGGAAGGCGTCGAACAGCTGG
>JAHEBY010000248.1 GCA_024642025.1 Comamonadaceae bacterium
AGCAGGCGGTGCATTGTGCGGGCTGGCGGGCGCCTATCTGTCAGTGATCTACACGCCGCTGTGGGTTGAAGGCATGGTGGCCGGCAAGGGCTGGATCGCCCTGGCGCTCACCACGTTTGCCACCTGGCGTCCAGCACGGGTGCTATTGGGCGCCTACTTGTTTGGCGGGGTAACCATGCTGCAGTTTCACCTGCAGGGAATCGGTGTGAACGTGCCCAGCCAGTTTCTGAGTATGCTGCCGTATCTGGCCACCATCGTGGTGCTGGCACTGATTTCCCGCAACCCGCAGTGGATTCGCATCAACATGCCGGCCTCCATTGGCAAGCCGTTCTATCCGGGCTCATAAGACTGCGTCCGGTTCATAATTGCTGTTTTCAACCCCGTCAATCCCGATCAACCTCAAAAAACAAGGAAGTTACATGACTGATCTTCAAAAACGCTCATTGCTGCGCATGGCGGCGCTCACCGCCGTTGCGGCCGCGGCACTGTCTGGCTGCGGCAAGAAAGAGGAGCCCGCTCCTGCCCCAGCACCGGCGCCAGCTCCCGTAGCGGCTGCACCGGCCCCCGCGCCAGCTCCTGCGCCGCTGAAAATCGCATTTGCCTATGTTGGCCCTGTGGGCGACGGCGGCTGGACGTTTGCGCATGACAATGGTCGCAAGGCCGTTGAAAAGGAGTTCGGCGACAAGGTGGTGACTTCGTTTGTCGAGAATGTGCCCGAGTCTGCCGACGCCGAGCGCGTTCTGCGGGACATGGCCTCCACCGGCAACAAGCTCATTTTTGGCACCACATTTGGCTACATGGAACCCATGCTCAAAGTGGCGGCCGACACCAAAGAAGTGAAATTTGAGCACGCCACGGGCTACAAACAGGCCGAAAACATGCGTACCTACGACAGCCGCACCTACGAAGGTGCCTACATGGCTGGCGTGATCGCTGGCAAGATGACCAAATCCAACACGTTGGGCGTGGTGGCGTCGATCCCAATCCCCGAGGTGCTGCGCAACATCAACAGCTTCACCATGGGCGCGCAGTCGAGCAACCCCAAGGTCAAGACCAAGGTGGTGTGGGTGAACGAGTGGTTCAATCCGCCCAAAGAGACTGAAGCCGCTACCTCGCTGATCAACGGCGGAGCCGACGTCCTGTTCCAGAACACCGACTCGCCGGCAGTTCTCAAGACCGCCCAGGAAAAAGGCAAGCGCGCCTTCGGCTGGGATTCCGACATGACCGCCTATGGCCCCAAAGCCCACCTGGCATCTTCCGTCATCAACTGGGGCCCTTACTACATCAAGGCTACCAAAGATGCGTTGGACGGCACATGGACCGGCAACTCGGGCGTGTGGTGGGGCGTCAAGGAAGGGGCCATTGACATTGTCTCCATCGCGGAAGACGTGCCAGCCGAAACCAAAGCCAAGATCGACGAGATCAAGGCGGGCCTGAAGGCAGGCACCTTCAGCATCTGGAAAGGTCCGATCCTGGGGCAGGACGGCAAGGAAATCCTGGCCAAGGACGCTGTGGCTGACGACAAATTCCTCGGCGGCGTGAACTTCTACGTCAAGGGCGTGGAAGGCAAAGTGCCAGGCGGCAAATAAGTCGTTGCCTCTCGACGTGATGCCAATCAAGGGCTACCTTCGGGTAGCCCTTTTTGTTGGTGATGACGACCTAGCTCTCTGAGGCAATGTCTCAAACATCGTATCTGAACCGGCCCATGATTGAAACCAGGCACTGGCACCCTGTTGCGCAAAGCGTTGATATTGCGCGTGACCTGCCGCTTGCTGGAAATTTGCTGGAGCACCCGCTGGTGCTCTGGCGCGACGCTGCCCAGCAAGTTCATGCCTGGGCCGACCAGTGCCCGCACCGTGGCGCGCTCCTGTCACTGGGTAAGGTGTGCAATGGGCAATTGCAATGTGGCTACCACGGGTGGCGGTTTGATGCGACCGGGCACTGTGTGCACGTACCTGCCTTGCCCGGATTTGTGCCACCAGAGTCGCACCGGGCGCGCGCCTACGAAGCGCAGGAACGGTACGGGCTTGTATGGGTGCGACTCGCGGGAACGCCCCTATTCGACCCGCCGACACGGCCTGATTTGCCAGCATTTTCAGCCGAAACGGACTCCGGGCTTCGCAAGCTCATTTGCGGTCCCTACGACGTAGCCACCAGCGCGCCGCGAATCGTCGAGAATTTTCTGGACATGGCGCATTTTGGTTTTGTTCATGACGGATGGCTGGGTACCCGCGAGGCGACGGCCATTGATGACTATCAGGTGCAGCGAACCTCGACAGGCCTACTGGCCACTGGTTGCCGGGCCTGGCAACCGCGCTCCAACCTGCACGCCACCAATGCCGCGCAGGTGGAGTACACCTATGAAGTCACGGCGCCGTATAGCGCCGTTTTGACCAAGTTGCCCGATCCAGCTCATTTGGCGGCCCCGCCGGTGAATGAAGAGAGCGCCTTGTTTCGCGAATCAATCGCATTGTTTATCTGCCCGGTTGCACCTGAGGTCAGCCGAGTGTGGTTCCGGCTGGCCATGACAGACTTTGCCTCAAGTGATGACAAACTGCAGGCATTTCAGCATACGATCTTCATGCAGGACAAGCCTGTTCTCGAATCGCAAATGCCCAGGCGGCTGCCGCTGGATTTGCGTGCCGAGTTGCACACCGTTGCAGACAAGGCATCGTCCACTTACCGGAAATACCTGAGGGAGCTGGGTGTGACTTTTGGTGTTAGCTGAGTGGGGTGGGCAAAAAATAAGGGAGTTGACCGATGAGTTCCAATGAATTTCGCGTACCCGACGTCGCACGAGACCGATTGCCCGCATTACTGTGCGCCATGCCCAAAGCCGAGCTTCATATGCACATCGAGGGCTCGCTCGAGCCCGAATTGATATTCTCGCTAGCGCAGCGCAACGGCCTGGATTTGCCCTATGCAAGTGTCGAGGAGCTACGCCGGGCTTACGCGTTTGCCGATCTGCAAAGCTTTCTCGATATCTACTATGCGGGCGCGGCCGTATTGATCCATGAGCAGGATTTCTACGATATGGCCCTTGCCTACCTTGCGCGAGCTGCTACGGAAAATGTAACGCACGCCGAGTTGTTTTTTGATCCGCAGACGCATACAGCCCGTGGCGTGGCAATGCAAACTGTTGTCAACGGGTTGCATCGCGCGTGCGTGGATGCGCAAAGGCAATTGGGTATGACCGCCAGTTTGATTATGTGTTTTGTGCGTCACTTGCCTGAGAAAGACGCCTTCGAAACACTTGAGCAAGCCATGCCGTTTTTGGACAAGATCATCGGTGTGGGGCTGGATTCGGGCGAAGTTGGGAACCCACCCGAAAACTTTGCCCGTGTGTTTGCCCGCTGCCGCGAACTGGGGCTGCACCTCGTGGCGCATGCCGGTGAAGAAGGGCCACCCGCCTACATCTGGAGCGCGCTTGACGTGCTGAAGGTAGAGCGTATCGACCACGGCGTGCAGGCTGCCAAAGACTCATCACTGATGCAACGTCTGGTCAAAGACAAAATGCCATTGACTGTGTGCCCGCTTTCCAATCTGAAGTTGTGCGTTTTCCCGTCGCTGGCAGCGCACAATCTCAAGACCCTGCTGGATGCGGGCATTGTTGCCACCGTCAACTCTGACGACCCAGCCTATTTTGGTGGCTACCTGAATGAAAACTTCACCCAGACCTTTGCTGCCACCGGCCTCACGTCGCAGCACGCCTATACGCTGGCGCGCAACAGCTTTGAAGCCAGCTTTGTTGATGCTGCGGCCAAGCACGGATATGTGGACAGATTGAACGACTATTTTGAAACGTTTTCCTGAGACTGAGCCTCGAAGCCGGGTTCTCCCTCTCCTATAGATAGCGAACGTCCTGGCGCGCCAGCTCGGCCTGCATTGACGCAATATTGACGCCATCAAGTGGCACATCATGCTTCACGGATAGCGCAGCGGCAATGCCAGCACCTTGCCCGGCCACGGCGCAGCAGGCCATATTCCGCGTGGCTGCGTGGCTGATTCGGTCACCGCCAATGGCGCGCCCGGCCACCAGCAGATTTTTGACGCGTTTGGGCAATAGTGCGCGATAGGGTATGTGCATGTAGCGACCGGTCGTGGGCAGAATCAGAATGCCATAGCCGTCAATGAACTCCGGGTAGATCCCAATGCTGTCGTCAAATCGGGCCTGTTCGCGCACGTCGTGCTCGGTCATGTTGTAGACAGCGTCGATCTTGCGGGTGTCACGAATGCCAATAGACATGCCGAAATTGCGCAGGCGCGCACCCTCGCAGCCCGGCGTGAATCGTTTGAGCGCCTCGATGGCCAGCATGGCCTGCTGGCGGCCCTCCATTTCAAATAGTGTCAGGCTGTCCGGGTTGGTGCCGTCGCATCCGGCCAGATGCACCAGATTCATGTAGGTTAGTTCACCGGTGTCGTGCGCAGCGCCCCAGGTGCCGGCAATGGTGGTGAGGTGTTGCGGAATCAGCCCTTCTGCCAACGCTCGGTCAAATGGCTTTTTCAGGAATGGCGAAAACATGGCGTCTTCCTTCCCTGATGTCTCGATCTTCCACTCGCCGCTGCCCCAGTCCTTGTAGGTTTGCGGATCGGCCTTGACGCCAGCCATGAATTTCTTCTTGTCGACGCCAGCCAGATGAAACATCACCGAGGCCGCCTGCATCTGCTCGACGGGCGTCTTAACGGT
>JAHEBY010000249.1 GCA_024642025.1 Comamonadaceae bacterium
GCAATCTCTGGGCAAGCATCGCATCATCGCGGATGGCGCCGAGATTGCACGGCGCAACCCGGACATCATCATCGGCTCGTGGTGCGGCAAGAAGTTTCGCCCCGAGCTGGTGGCTTCACGCCCCGGGTGGGAAGCAGTCAACGCGGTGCGCCACCGGCAGCTATTCGAGATCAAGTCCGTCGACATCCTGCAGCCCGGGCCGGCAGCGCTGACCGATGGGGTGGCGCAGCTGCACCGCATCGTTTTGCAGTGGATGAGCGCCGACCAGGAAGGTGCGTTGTCATGACCGCGGCACCCTCCACCGCGCCGTCCGTTGCAAGCACCATCGCCTGCAGCGAGCTGATCCTGGGCGGCCAGAAGAGCGGCAAATCGCGACGTAGCGAATTGCAAATGGCGGTGGACGGCATAAATTTTAAGAAAAATAGGCCTCTAGCCCCCGTCAATATTGAGCAAATAGCTTTTCTTTTGATAGCGTCTTATCGGGGTGCTGATCCTGTGGCGCGGGTAGGCAACGAGATTGGTCTGGCCCTGATTCTGAAAGGCGCGACGTGAGCCCGACGCTCGGCCGACGCCCACACAGGTTGAGCCTTCTAGCGGCGCTCGCCTTGGCGACCATCACCTTTTCAAGTGCCGCACACGCCCTGCAAATTGTGGATGACCGGGGTGTTACCGTCACGCTACCGGCGTCGCCGCAGCGCATCGTGAGTCTGCTGCCCTCGCTGGCCGAAACGGTGTGTGAGCTGGGTCAATGCCAGCGACTGGTGGGGGTGGATCGTCACTCGAATTTTCCGGTCAGCGTGCAAAAATTGCCGCAGGTCGGTGGTGGACTGGACCCCAACATCGAAGCCATTGTGGCGCTCAAGCCCGATGCGGTGCTGATGGCCAGGTCCTCCCGCGCTGGCGAGCGGCTCGAAGCGCTGGGGTTGACGGTGATCGCGCTGGAGCCCAAATCCCACGCCGACGTGCAGCGCGTGATGCTCAAGATCGGTCAGCTGCTGGAGGTGCCCGATGCCCAGCGCATCTGGCGCGCCATCGATGCGGGAGTGTCTGCCGCTGCGCAGTCGCTGCCGGCCCAGGTGCGGGGCGTGAAGGTTTACTTTGAAGTAAATCAGGGCCCCTACGCGGCGAGTGAATCGTCGTTCATCGGTGAAACCCTGACCCGGTTGGGGGTGAAAAATGTCGTGCCCGCCAAGCTGGGGCCGTTTCCCAAGCTGAACCCAGAATACATCGTGCGGGCCAACCCGGACCTGATCATGATCGGCGAGCGCAGTGCCGATGGCCTGCAGACGCGCCCGGGCTGGCAGGGCATTCGCGCCATACGCGAGCAGCGGGTGTGCAACTTTCCCGCCGAAGAGGCCAACGTGCTGGTGCGCCCCGGCCCGCGCATGGCAGAGGCCGCACGGCTCATGGCCCGGTGCCTGCAAGACAAGGCCCCGAAGATGCCAACAACTGCCGCGCCGGGAGCAAAGCCTTGAACCAGGCCCGCATCGCGTGGCTGGTGTGGGCGGGCGTGCTGGGCGCACTGCTGCTTACGGCGCTGGGCGTTTGTGTGGGCAGTACAGGGCTGGAAAACCTGTTGCTGCCTCTGTGGGACACCGCGGCCGACCCCCAGCAAACAGCCATGGCGCAACAAATTGTGTGGGAGATTCGCCTTCCACGCACGCTCGGGGCTTGGGCTGCGGGCGCTTTGCTGGGGCTGGCCGGCGCTGTCGCGCAGGGTCTTTTTCGCAACCCGCTGGCTGACCCGTACTTGCTGGGCAGTGCGTCGGGCGCGTCGCTCGGGGTGGCATTGGCGTTGGCGGCACTGGGTGGCGGAGCGGGCATGCTGGGCGGCAACATGATGAATGGCGGCGTCGTGCCGGTGAGCGTGTTTTCCAGCAGCGTGTGGGTGCGTCTGGGCCTGACTGGTGCGGCGTTTTGCGGCGCGGTGCTGGCAGTGTTGCTCACCTTGGCGTTGTCGCGCGGCGTGGGCCACACCTTGCGGCTGTTGCTGGCGGGTGTGGTGGTGGGCGTGGTGCTGGGCGCGATGACGCATCTGGTGCTGTTGTTCTCGCCCGACTCATTGCAGGCGATGCAGGCCTTCATGCTGGGCTCTTCCGCGTTTGTCGGCTGGACCTCGTGTCTGCTGATGGCCGGAGTGTGGTGCATCTGTTTGCTGGTGGCCTGGCTGCTGGCGCGGGTGCTAGACGGCCTGAGCCTGGGCGACGCCACAGCGGTCAGTCTGGGCTTGCCCGTGGTGCCGATGCGTGCCGCGCTGGTGGCGGTGCTGGCGCTGGCCACCGGCACCGCGGTGGCGCAGACCGGATTGATTGCTTTTGTCGGGCTGGCCGCGCCGCACCTGGTGCGCTCGGTGGTGAAGACCACCCACGCCCACCTGATGCTGCTGTCCAGCCTGGTGGGCGGCGTGTTGTTGATGGCGGCCGACACACTGGCGCGCGGGTTGATCGCGCCGCAGGAGTTGCCCGTGGGCGTGCTCACCGCCGTGCTGGGCGGCGGCTATCTGTTGTGGCTGATGCGTCGCGGGCAGGCCCACGAGGGAGGTCGGGCATGACGGCGCAGCGCCAAATTGCTCATCAAAGAATAGCGCTCAGCGCACATTCGGTGAGGGCTAGCCTCGGAAATGGATCAGCAAAAACGATGGTGCTGCACGATGTGTCGCTGGACTTTGCTGAAGCGCAGTGGACCAGCATCGTCGGGCCCAATGGCGCGGGCAAGTCCACGCTGCTCAAGGTGCTGGCCAGGGTGCTGCCCCACAGCGGCACGGTCACGTTGCTCGGACGGGATCTGCACAGCTTTGCAAACCGCGAGCGGGCGCGGCAGCTGGCCTGGCTCGGGCAGAACGAAACCTCTGCCGACGACCTGCAAGTGTTCGACGTGGTCATGCTCGGCCGCCTGCCACATCAGGACTGGCTAGGCGCGCCGGGTGCGGCTGACCATGTGGCTGTAGAACAGGCCCTGCGCGCCACGCAAGCCTGGGAATGGCGTGGCCGTCCGCTGGGCCAGCTCTCGGGTGGCGAGCGCCAGCGAGTGCTGCTGGCCCGGGCGCTGGCGGTGCAAGCCCGGGTGCTGCTGATGGACGAGCCGCTGGCCAACCTGGACCCACCGCACCAGGCCGACTGGCTGGCACTGGTGCGCGCGCTGGTTGCCCAGGGCACCACCGTGATCAGCGTGTTGCATGAAATCAGCATGGCGCTGCACGCCGATCAGATTGTGGTCATGCAACATGGCCGCGTGACCCATCACGGCGCCACGGAAGACGCAGCCAGCCACCAGGCGCTGGTGGATGTGTTTGACCAGCGTATTGCCATCCATGCGATAGAAGGGCAGTGGGTGGCATTACCAAAGACCAGCAGATCGAGGAATGCCCACCCCAGCCTCCTCTGAGTTTGTTCACTCTCTTGGCCACGCGAGGAAAAAACATGCAAATCGAAACACCCCCCACAGAAAAGCCCTATGAAAAAGCCGAAGGCGAACGCCGCGGCATCATCATCGTCAACACGGGCGACGGCAAAGGCAAAAGCACCGCCGCTTTCGGCCTCGCCCTGCGGGCGCATGGCCGGGGCAAGGCGGTCAGGATTTTCCAGTTCATGAAAGTACCGCTTTGGCGAGCACCGCATGTTCGAGCAGATTGGCATCCCGATCGAGGGGCTGGGCGACGGCTTCAGCTGGAAAAGCCGTGACCTGGAGCATTCGGCACAACTGGCCCGCGACGGCTGGGTCAAGGCCAAAGCGGCCATCCTGAGCGGCGACTACTTCATGGTCACGCTGGACGAGATGACCTACCCGCTGGTCTACGGCTGGATGCCGCTGGATGACGTGCTGGAGACCCTAAAAACCCGCCCCAGCCACGTGCATGTGGTGCTCACTGGCCGCCGCTGCCCGCCCGAAATCATCGCGCTGGCCGACACCGTGACCGAAATGCAGATGGTCAAACACGCGTTCAGGGCTGGCATCCCGGCGCAGCGCGGCATTGAAGACTGATAGACGCGAAGCCCGATGGTATTTGCACAAGCGCTCTCGCTCCCGCTATCACTCGCGCTCTTCGCGGCTCTGGCAATCGGTAGTGAGCATCGCAACGCCCATTTGGAGTTGACATCGTGACTGCCACATGCATCATGGTGCTGGGCACCACCAGCGGAGCTGGAAAGAGCTGGCTCACCACCGCGCTGTGCCGCTACTACGCGCGTCAGGGGCTCAAGGTTGCGCCGTTCAAGGCACAGAACATGAGCAACAACGCAAGGGTGGTTGCCTCCGCAAATGGTCAAGGGGAAATCGGCAGTGCGCAGTATTTCCAGGCGCTGGCTGCAAATGCGATCCCCGACGTGCGCATGAACCCGCTCTTGCTCAAGCCTGAGCGCGATACCCACAGCCAAGTGGTGCTGATGGGGCAGGTCGACGCCGAGCTGACCGCCATGCCGTGGCGCGGACGCAGCCTGAAGGTTTGGCCGCAGATTGCTGCCGCACTGGATGCGCTGCGCGCTGAAAACGATGTGGTGGTGATTGAGGGCGCGGGCTCGCCGGCCGAGATCAACCTCTCTGCCAGCGACATTGTCAACATGCGCGTGGCCCGGCACTGTGATGCCGCCTGCCTGTTGGTGACCGACATCGACCGCGGTGGCGCCTTTGCCCACCTGTATGGCACCTGGGCGCTGTTGCCCGAGGACGAGCGC
>JAHEBY010000250.1 GCA_024642025.1 Comamonadaceae bacterium
AGCTCTGCAACTATTGGGACACTGTCTGGTTGACTTTCAGCGCTTCGATAGGAAACCGTGATGATTTTGACCTGGTCTGCAGGTAAGCACGACACGACCCGTTTGCCTCTGAAAGGCTGCGTTGAAAATGCGAGCTTAAGGCTGTCACGCAGTTTCTTTGGATTCTGGTACAGATCACTAATCCCAAACTTGTGCGGCACAGACGCTATCGCCCGCAAATGGGGTAGCCCTTTCAGGCGTTCCATCTGAACCAGATTCAGCCGATTGGGGCCAAGCTCAAGCCCCATGCTGAATGTTTTGTTCAAGCCGGGCAGCCTGCCCAGGGCAAGCGAAAAGAGGTCGTTGAGCTTGGTGTTCATCACGGGCCACATGCAATGCCTGATGATGCGCCGATGACCCGACCTAATAAGTCACGATAAGTTGGGGATTTTTGGTGTTGTTCTCGCGACTGTTGATATTGAACTGGTCGGACACGTCGGTGTAAATCACGAGTCCGTTGTTTGGCCTGATGCCATCGATCCATTCCTGAGCGAGCGCCTTGATGTCCAGCGTAATCCAACCACCATTGAAGTTTGAGGGCAGCGGAGACGTACTGGTGGCCTCGTCTGCAGCCACCGCCAGGGGTATCGGATTGCCAGGGTCGTATTGATAGTGGTTAGGAGAGACCACCGAGCCGTTGTCGCCCCCCGCGCTGTAGATCAGATTGCCCAGTGCTGCGGCTGCCATGCCAGACGCTGAACTTGGGTAGTTGATCTCGCTTGAATAGGCATTGTTGGTCGTATCGTAGGCGCGTATGGAATTGGTTAGAAAGATGGATTGAATCCCGCCCAACAGATAAATCGTGCTGCCTATGACCGCCGATCCCATTGAGTCGGTAGCTACGGGCAGGGCGGCTTTGGAGGTCCAACTATTTGCCACTGGATCGTAGGCTTCATTCGCTGACAGACTCCGTGTGCCGTTATAGCCGCCCATGGCATAGACAATTCCGTCAACCGTCTCGGTGGACAGCCAAATGCGCGCGGTGGTCATCTGCTTTTTGGTCGTCCAGGCATTTGTTCCCGGATCGTATTCTTCATTGTTTTTGAGAGCCGAGGAAGTCGTCGTTCCGCCCAGTGCATAGAGCTTGTTATTTGCTGCAGCGGCGCCAAGCCCCATTCGGGCGGTCGTCATGGCGGCCTTACTGGCCCAGGTGTTAGTGGCCGGGTCGTAGACCTCGTTCGTTTTCAGCGTGGTGGACCCATTCGTGGAGCCGCCGACCACATAAATCTTGCCGTTGATTGCGGCAGCTGCCATATAAGCCCGCGCAGTGGGCATGGGGGCCTTGTTCGCCCAGGTATTGGTGGCGGGGTCATATTCCTCTACAGTTTTCAAGGTCGTCGATCCGTTGGCACCCCCAATGGCGTAGATCCTGTTGTTGACCGTGGCATAGATGAGACCCGTGCGCGCAGTCGGCATCGGTGCCATGGTTGTCCAGGCCGGCTGTGTATTGGGCGGATGCACAAAGCCCCACGCATTGCAGTTGTTGCTGACATTCCAGCTGGAGCCTGCCGTTGGCGTCAATGGGCACACTTTGGAGGTGTTGTTGCCTGCGCCTTCTGTCCAGGCTTCATTCAGGGGGCTAACCCAGACGGATTTTGTATTCGATGTCGCCGACGCTACGTTGTTCACGTACAGCCGAAGCGTGGCACTTTTAACTTTGGCACCAACCGGTATGCCGCTGGTGTCAAAGCTCATGGAGATCCGGTTTTCTCTTGAGGCAGATTTATAGACTTTCAGTGTGGTGGCCGCACCATTGTTGGCTTGGGGTAGTCCGCTGTCATCGAAGGTGTCGCCGATGGCGGCCAGTGTTGCCGTGCCGCTGGGAGCGTCTACTGGCCCGCTTGTCCCACAGGGCAGCAAGTAATTGAATGATATTTTGGGGCGGTTGGCGGCGTTGGAGTCGTCGCTGCTGGTGAACTTGAAGGTTCCCAGCTCGCCGCTTGATTTGACCACCACACCATAGTTGGGGTACCGACCACTCAGCCACGCGGCAGTGATATCCGTGGCATCAAAATCGACCCAGCCAGTGCCATACACTTTATTGATCGCGTTTAGCTTGGCAGGGTGATTGTCGCCGCCCGGTGTCCAGGCGGTACTGCCGTTACTGGTGTTCCAGGTTGCGCCATCCAGGGGGCTGTTGGAGCCCGTGCCTTCAGTCCAGGCGCTGGCCATGCGGTAGTAGTCCACGCCCCCCAACAATCCGCCGCTGGCATAAGTTGAAAAGGTCGCCGAAAGAGGTCGGCTGCCTGCCGGGAAGGCCGACAGATCAAACTTGAACAGCAAGTTTTGCTGGTTCTTCTTGATGGGCAGAGCATTGTCGGCGCCGTAGTTTTTCTCCGCGCTGGAATCAATAGACGTGTCCATGCCCAAGGCTGCATTGGGCTGCAAGGTGTAGGCAACGGGTGCTGCCTGGTAAACATACACGTTGCTGCGCGTAAGCGTCACTGACGTGCCGTTGAAAGTTCCCGTTGAAACCAGGCCGGTGGTGTTGCCGCCTCCCGAGGTCGCGTAGGCGGAGTAGGTGGCGCCACCAAAATTATTGTTGGTAACAGGCGTGCCGGTTAGCGGAAAGCCGCCGCTGCATCCCTTGCTTTGCACCACCGCATTGGCTGCCTGAAGGCCCGCTTCTGCCGCCAGGCGGGCACGGTCACCGTCCATTTGCACGGAGACCATGGCATTGTTCATGCCGTTGTCGCGGTTCAATACAAACGCAATAGCAGCAATCAGGCTCATGACCAGCATCACGGGCAACAGGGTGAAGCCCGTTATCCGAACGGCCTGCGGTCTCACTGCGTGCCCCCGCCCAGTCGAATACTGGAGGAGAGCGCAACGCTATTGTTGGCAGAATCCGTCAGCGTCACACTTAGTACGGCCGCGGAGCGGTCCACCGCGCCCATGCTGGCGGGCACGCTTGCCGAAAAGGCGGTGACGTTGCTTGCAATCACCGAGGTCCCGGTGCAGGTCGTGTCGGTCGCGATGGTTTCAATCAGCTGGTTGCTGGCCGTGCGGCAGTACATGGCCGGAGCAAACCAGTTTCCTGTGCTGTTGGCTGGCGGCGTGGTCAAAACCGTGGGGGTGCTGGAGCGCGCGGCATCGGCCATGCGTTCCAGTGCCACGCGCCCCTGAAATGCCAGTTCGTTGTTGCCTCTGCCTGCAGATTGGGCATCCAGCCCGAGCTTGACCAGCTGATTAATCGACACCAGCAGGATCGCGCTGATGGCGGTGGCCAGCACCAGCTCTATGAGGGTAAGGCCTCTTTGGCGGGTGCGTCGGTGGTGCGCTTTCACCACCATCTTCCCACCAGCGTGTTGAGTGCCATGGCATTGCCATCCGCTTCGTAATACACGTTGACAACCAGCAAGCCCGTGTCGTTGGCGCTCAATGCGTTGGAGGTCGCGTCAAAGCGGTAAAAGACCACCAGGCGGCGGTTGGCTGTGCCGGATGCGTCTGACAAACTGGCGCTGACCGACGTCGTAGTATTGCCGCCGCTCAGATAGGTTTCCGCATAAAGCTGGCTAAATGGCTTGCTCAGGATCTCTTCCATCTTGCTGCGCAAATTCAGTTGCCTGGCCGCCAGGCCGGTGGCGCCTGCGCTACCCGCGATGCCGGTGTTCAAAGCCTGCAGTGCGGGTACCAGCAGAATGGCCAGCAACATGACCGACAGCAAGACTTCGGCATAGGCAAAGCCGCGCTGTTCGGTACGTCCGCGAATAATTTGACGGTTCATGACCTGTGCTGAAATCGCGGGTTCAAGGCACGGTTACCAGGCCGGTAACTTCATTGATGCTGACCATCACACTCTGCGATCCGTAGCTCAGCAACACACCGCTATTCGCCTGCAGCTGGCCTTTGTTCGTTGGACTGCCATTAAAAACCTGAAGTTGCGACAGGCCCGGCCCGATCAGCAGTTGCGGATACCCGTTGCTGCCCCACATAAACTTGGGTGTCAGGTTGACGCCTTGGGAGAACGCACTGTCTTTGACATTCAGTATCGAAGCGCCTTTGGTGAGCGGATCGTTAATGACTGAATTCAGCTGAGCACTGGAATTTGAGTTGTAGAGCCTGAGCTGGCCAGCCGCGGACTTGCCATCCACCAACACATAACCCCCGGTACGTTTGGCCTCGCTCAAGGCGAAGCGCAAGATATTGGCCGTCTCTTCCGAGGCAACACTCAGCTTTTGAGGGTCGTTGGAAGAAAGCCAGGGTACTGATACGCCTGCGATGATCGCCAATATCGCAACCACCACCAGCATCTCACCCAGCGTGAAGCCCCTTGCCTGTAATCGCTTCACACCAACTTGCCCGGTGTGACGCTCACTCGCTGGCCTAGTGAGTAGAGTAGGCCGCGCCCTTGCTGTCGTTGGCATTGCTGTTCATCACGATTTGGCCCGTCACGGTGCTGTAAGACCACCCGCCGGTAGCCGCTGCAGGGGCCAGCGGCGTGGCCGTTGCTGCCGCGGCGATAGCGGTACTTTGGGTGATTGGCTCTGCCGGGAACCCTTTGCGCAGATAGGGGCCCAGGCTTACCGTGCCAACGGCCAGATTACAGGCTCCGCCGGCAGGGTTAGTGAACATGGTCAGTTGGCTGATGAGTGCTGTGTTACTGCCCGCGGCACCAGTACCCG
>JAHEBY010000251.1 GCA_024642025.1 Comamonadaceae bacterium
CCGCCACTGCTGCTGCCATCAGGGTTGCCGTTGCGCGCACCACCCGGGCGACGACGACGTCGACGCTTGCGGGGCGCATCGGTGGCACCCTCACCCGGGCCACGTCCGCTCTCACCCTCCACAGAGCCGGGCTCGGCAGCCGGGCCATCACTTTCGATACGCTCTTCACGATTTTGTGCGGAGCTCCGGGCCAGAGGAACCACGGGAGAGGCGTCAGCCGGACGCGGCGCACGGGCCATACGCGGACGCTGCTGCTTTTGGCGCTGCTCGTCGGTCGCCTGATCCACCAGATCCTGACGCAGGCTGTCGTTGGCCATGCTGAACTCTTGCCACCAGTCGGCCAGCACATCGTCGATCTCGCCCGCATCGGCACGCAGGCGCATGAAGTCAAACGCCGCGCGGAAGCGGGGTTGTTCCACCAGGCCAAACGGTGTGCTGCCGGTACGCTTTTCAAAGCGGGGTTGCATCATCCAGGTTTCACGCATGTCACCGGCGAGTTTGCCGCGGCCGGACACATCGCCGATTCGCGAATCGAACACGTCTTCAATGGCATCCTGCAACGCCGGATAGGACGGCTGGCCACGCTGGCCATCCCGCCCTTGCATGCGGCTGGCCCAACCGTCGCGCACATCGGCCCACAGCACACAGGCCAGCAGGAAACTTGGTGCCACTGGTTTGCCCTCGCCCACGCGGCGGTCAGTATCTAGCAGCGCCGCTTCGACAAAGGGTTGCTCGGCACGCTCTACCACCACGTCCAGCAAGGGGTAAATGCCCTTTGCCATGCCGAGCTTTTTGAGTTGCTCGATGCTGGCCAGCGCATGGCCGGTTTGTAGCAGTTTGAGCATTTCATCGAACAGGCGGCTTTGAGGCACGTCCGCGAGCAAGGTCTGCGAAGCGATTAGCGGCTTGGCTGTTTTGGCATCCAGCGTAAAACCCAGAGGCGCCAGCTTGGCGGCAAAACGCACGGCGCGAATGATGCGCACCGGGTCTTCACGATAGCGCGTGGCGGCATCACCGATCATGCGTATGGTGCGGTTTTTGGCATCCTTGATGCCGTTGTGATAGTCGACCACCACCTGCGTTTCGGGGTCGTAATACATCGCATTGATGGTGAAGTCGCGCCGCACTGCGTCCTCTTCCATGGGACCCCACACGTTGTCGCGCAACACGCGACCGGTTGAATCCACGGCATGATGCATGCCCGCCAGCTCGCTTCGGCTGGTCTTTTCGTTGCCGGCCACCTGCTCCGCCGCAGCATTGTTGAGATAGGCGCGAAAGGTTGAAACCTCAATCACCTCATGCTCCCGCCCACGACCATAGACGACGTGAACGATGCGAAAACGTCGGCCGATGATGAAAGCGCGCCTAAACAGGCTCTTTACCTGCTCGGGCGTGGCGTTGGTGGCCACGTCAAAATCTTTTGGCCGTAACCCGACCAGCAGGTCGCGCACGGCACCTCCCACAATGTAGGCCTCAAACCCGGCCTGCTTGAGGGTATGGACCACATTGACAGCCCGCTCATCCACCAGCTTGGGATTGATGCCATGTTCGGATACCGGCACGTTGTGGCGCTTGCCGAACGAAACCTTTGTGTCTTTTGCAGTGCCGGCCAGGGTTGTACCCAGCAACTTGTCGATAAATTTTTTAATCATGAATGGCGGATAGCTGCCAGCGTGGGCCCAACGCCCGGGCTGTCGTTAAAACAGGTCAAGTATGCGCCATCCACGCTGGGTGGCGATGGCACGCAGGGGTTCGTCCGGGTTGGTCGCAATCGGGTGGTGGGCGTGTTCCAGCAAGGGCAAATCGTTGATGGAATCGGAATAAAACGTCATGTCTGCGTCCTTCCAGCCTAACCCTCGCTCAGCCAGCCACTGCTCGACACGGGTCACCTTGCCCTCCCGGAACGACGGCACGCCCTTGATTTCGCCGGTGAACCAGCCTGAACCCCCGGGGGACAGGTCGCGCTCGAGCTCAACTGCCAGCAGTTCATCGACCCCGAACGCCTCGGCGATCGGGCGGGTTACAAATTCGTTGGTAGCGGTGACGATCACCACCACATCGCCGGCGCGCTGATGTTGGCGCACCAGTTCCAGCGCTTCAGGTGTAATGGCTGGTCGTATCACAGCCCTCATGTAGTCTTCGTGGGCAGCTATTGAATTAGAAGCGCCTTGACGCCGCATGGCATCGGTTGCAAAACGCACGTAATCATTGATATCCAGCGTGCCGGCTTTGTATTGGGCATAGAACGCGTCATTTCTGCGCACAAAATCGACCGGGTCGTTCCATCCCCGTTGGGCGGTGAAATTGCCCCACGAGTAATCGGAATCCAGGGGCAACAGAGTGTGGTCCAGGTCAAAAAGTGCAAGTTTCATTCAATTTACCCTAGGGGTTGTCCATCATGGATTTGATCAAAGGCACAGTGATGGCGCGCTTGGTTTGTAGCGAATAGCCATCAATCAGGCGCAACAGCTCGGTGAGGCTGCCCAGATCACGGCTGAACCGGGTCAGCATGTAGTCCATGACCTCATCACCCAGAAAGATGCCCCGGTCGTCAGCCTGCTGCCGCAACACGGCGCGCCGCTCAGGCTCGCTCATGGGCACCAACGCAAACACATGGCCCCAGCCAAGCCGTGTGCGCAGGTCTTCGCGCAGCTTCAGGTCAGCTGGAGGCACCCGCCCGGCGGCGAGCACCGTGCGCTGATGCGTTTGCGCGTTCACAAACCATTTGAAGGCGGCGTGCTGCTGAACGGCGGTGTACAGATGCACATCGTCAAGCACTACGGCCGACCAGGCTTCGTTGAACTCGGGTGGCTCCAGTGTCGACGCATCCAGCCAGCCCGTGGTGTCACCCTGTTCGCGCAGACCTGACCGAAGCGCCTTGAGCAAATGGGTTTTACCGCTGCCAGCCGTTCCCCAAAGGTAGATGGGAACCGGCGAGCGCCGCATGTTTCCAGCCCAAAGCTGCAGATGCTTGAGCGTCGCCTCATTCGGGCCAGAAAAAAAATTCTCCAGCGTAGGCCCACTGGCCAGACCCATATCAAGGGCGAGCTGTTTCATCCCCGATACAGCGCGCTGGCCAGATAACCGGCCCGCACGCGCCGGATCGCGACCAACAATACAGCACTGGCAGGCAAAGCGACCAACACGCCCACAAAGCCCAACAACTGACCAAAAGCCAGCAGCGCAAAAATAACGGCCAACGGGTGTAAGCCAATGCGCTCGCCCACCAGGCGCGGCGTGAGGTAGATACTCTCGATAACCTGACCGAGACCATAAACCACCGCCACCATGACCACCGCCTTGAGTGGCCCGGCCTGTGAGGAGAATTCCAGCAGGCCCGCCAGGATGGCCAGCACCATACCCAACCCGAAGCCCAGATACGGCACAAAAACCGCAAGACCGGTGAAAATGCCAATGGGCAACGCCAGATCGAGCCCAAAAAGTGCAAGGCCAACACTGTAAAACGCAGCCAATATCAGCATCACCAGCAGCTGACCGCGCAGGTATTGACCCAGCACGCCGTCAGCTTCCTGCGTAAAACTGTCAACAGCGCTGCGAAGCCTTGGCGGCACAAACTCCAGCGCACGCTCCACCAGACGCTCCCAGTCCATCAACAGGTAAAAAAGCGCAACTGGAATCAGGATGGCGTTGCCAATAATCGCAAATGCGACGCTGCCGCCCAGTTTGAGCGACGACAGGATCGACCCGAACGCATCGCCCACATTGGCATTTAAATATTGCACCACAAAGGCCTTGATGGAGCTCACGTCCAACGCAAAGTTGACGCCTAGCCGCGCCAGCAAGGGTTTGATGGTGTCGTTCAGGCGATCGAACAGCACCGGCACCTGCGCCCGCAGCATGGGGCTTTCCTTGACCAGAATCGGCACAATCAACAGCATCAGCGCCAACACAGCCAGCACAAAGAAAAACTCGACGAGAAATACAGCCAACACCCGCGGCATACGGCCACCAAACCAGCGCTCCACCTTCTTGACCAGCGGCGTCAGCGCGTAGGCCAGTACCGACGCCACGACGAAAGGCGTGAGCACCGGTCCAAGCAGCCACAGGGCGAGCGCCGTCAGCGCGGCAATCAGCGCCCAGGCGGCAGCGCTTTTTTGGGTGGAAGTGAATTGCATGGGCTGGTACAGGGACAAGGCGAACAGGGCGGCGGGGGCAAACCCGTAAAATCAGGGCAAATTCTATCGGGCCGCACGTTGGCCACTCTACATGACATCTCCTGCCTCTTCCACCCCGCTCAGCTATAAGGACGCCGGTGTCGATATCGACGCCGGAGATGCCCTGGTTGAACGCATCAAGCCTCTGGCCAAAAGAACCCTGCGCGAAGGCGTGCTGGCCGGTATTGGCGGCTTCGGCGCCCTGTTTGAGGTGCCCAAACGCTACAAGGAGCCGGTCCTGGTAAGCGGCACTGACGGCGTGGGGACCAAGCTCAAACTCGCGTTTGAATGGAACATGCACGACACCGTGGGCATCGATCTGGTGGCCATGAGCGTGAATGACGTGCTCGTGCAAGGTGCAGAGCCGCTGTTCTTTCTCGATTATTTCGCCTGTGGAAAGCTGGACGTTGACACCGCTGCGGCCGTCGTGGGCGGTATCGCCAAGGGCTGCGAGGACAGCGGTTGTGCGCTGATTGGTGGTGAAACC
>JAHEBY010000252.1 GCA_024642025.1 Comamonadaceae bacterium
AGCTTTTGCATGTGCCCTGGCGGCACGGTGGTCGCCGCAACGTCTGAGCCCGGGCGGGTGGTAACCAACGGCATGAGCCAGTATTCGCGCAACGAACGCAATGCCAACGCCGGCATTGTCGTGGGCATTGAGCCAGCGGACTTTCCGGACGACGAAGGTGCGTTCGTTGCGGCGTTCGGCGAGGCACAGGGCACGCATTTTGCGCGGGAGGCCGCGGCATTGAAGGCAAAGGACCCCAACGCCGCTCACCCCATGGCCGGTATTGCGCTGCAGTGCAAACTGGAGTCTGGCGCGTATGTGATGGGCGGCAGCAACTACGAAGCGCCGGGCCAGCTGGTGGGGGATTTTCTGGCGGCGCGTCCTTCGAACCACTTTGGCAGCGTGCTGCCGTCGTACAAACCTGGCGTGCACCTAGGTGACCTGGCGCCCAGCCTGCCCGCCTACGCCGTAGACGCCGTTCGCGAGGCCTTGCCGGTTTTTGGCCGCAAGATCAAGGGTTTTGACATGGCAGACGCGGTGCTCACTGGTGTGGAAACCCGCACCTCGTCGCCCATCAAAATCCCGCGCGGTGACGATTTTCAGAGTCTCAACGTGGTGGGCTTGTACCCCGCAGGCGAAGGCGCCAGCTATGCCGGCGGCATTTTGTCGGCCGGTGTCGATGGCATCAAAGTGGCGGAGGCGGTGGCGCTGGCGCTGGCCATGGCGCACGCAGGATGAAAGAAAAACCGGCTCGAGGGCCGGTTTTCAATAGTGAACCCAGGGAAGCCTAAGCCGTCTGCAGCGCAGCAATGCGTTCTTCGAGCGGCGGGTGGGTAGAAAACAGCTTGCCTATGCCGCCGGCGATGCCCATGGCCGCCATGCTTTTGGGCATCTCACCGGGCTCGGTACCGCCCAGACGCGCCAATGCATTGATCATGGGCTGCTTGCGGCCCATCAGGTTGGCTGAACCCGCATCTGCGCGGAATTCGCGCTGTCGCGAAAACCAGGCCACCACAATTGCCGCCAGAAAGCCCAGCACGATATCCAGCACGATGGTGGTGACAAAGTAGCCAATGCCGGGGCCCGAATCGCGGTCGCTGCCACGGCGCAAAAAGCCGTCTACCGCGTAGCCGATGACCCGGCTCAGAAACACCACAAACGTGTTCATCACGCCCTGAATCAGCGTCATGGTGACCATGTCGCCATTGGAGACGTGGGCAATTTCGTGGCCGATGACGGCCTCTACCTCTTCGCGTGTCATGCCCTGCAGCAGGCCGGTGGACACCGCCACCAGCGCCGAGTTCTTGAACGCACCGGTGGCAAAGGCGTTCGGCGCGCCTTCAAAAATGCCGACTTCAGGCATGCCGATGCCGGCTTTGTCGGCAAACTTGCGCACCGTTTCCACGATCCAGGCTTCGTCGGCGTTTTGCGCATCGTTGATGACGCGCACACCGGAGCTCCATTTGGCAATGGTTTTGCTCATCAACAGTGAAATGATGGCGCCGCCAAAGCCGATCAGCAGCGAATAGCCCATCAACATGGTGAGGTTGAGGCCAGAGCCTGTCAGGTAGTGGTTCACGCCCAGCAGACTGCCCACAAGGCCCAGCACCACCACCACGGCGAGGTTGGTCATGACAAAAAGTGCAATACGTTTCATGGTTCCATCACAACAGCCCCACCTGCGGGACCGATGGCACGCATATTAATGCACACACCTGCAAATTCAAGTGCTGGCGGATTCGAGTGCCCAGAAAAAGTACGGGCTTTGTCAGCCGCGCCAATTCACAGCCGTTGACCGCTCTTGGCCTGCAGGTTGCCCGCAAAGCTGGCGTTGACCTCGGATCGGGTGGAAACCTCGGGCACACCAACCTCCCACCAGCAACCGCCCTCGCTCACTCGCGTATGCGTGGTGTCAATCACAATCACCTGAGACCGCTTGGCCGCACGCGCCTGGACCATGGCTACTTTGAGTTCTGCCACGTTGGCCACATGGACAGCATCGGCACCCAGGCTTCGCGCGTGCATCGCGAAGTCGATTTGGCTGCGTTCTCCTCCCGCGCCAATACAGTCGTCCAGCAGGTTGTTGAAGCCCACGTTGCCCGTACCGGTCTGCAACCGCTGGATACATCCATAACCGCGATTGTCCAGCAGCACCACAATGATCTTGACGCCCAGCATGACCGAGGTTGCCAGTTCAGAGTTCAGCATCATGTAGGAGCCATCGCCCACCATGACGATCACTTCACGGTCTGGCGCGGCCATCTTGGCACCCAGTCCTCCGGCGACCTCATAGCCCATGCACGAGAAGCCGTATTCCATGTGGTAGCCCCCGGGTGTTCGGGCGCGCCAGAGTTTGTGCAGCTCTGCCGGCAAAGTGCCTGCTGCGCAAAGCGCAATGTCGCTGGAGCCACTGTCGCCACCGATATCGTTAAGCGAATCGCGCACCGCGCCAATGACCTCTGCGTCATAGGGCAGCACCCCGTCCTGCGGCACGGCGGTGGTGAGCTGGGTCACCCACTGCACGGCACGTTGTGCCTGGTCCTTGGAACGCTCCGTCCAACTCGTTTCAGCACGCCAGTCGCCCACGGCCTGCGAGAGCCGTGTCAACCCGAGGCGAGCGTCAGCCACCAGGGCGGTACCGCTCCATTTTCCGGCGTCGTAGGCCTGCACGTTGAGGCTCAGCAAGCGGGCGTTGGCAAACAGTGCGTGGGATCCTGTGGTGAAGTCCTGCAGCCGTGTGCCGACGCCCATCACCAAATCTGCTTCCTGGGCGATCAGGTTAGCTTGCGGCACACCATCCACGCCAATCGCGCCAAGGTTCAGCGGATGGTCCCAGGGCAAGCTGCTCTTGCCACCGTGAGACTCTACAACAGGTACGCCATGCGCTTCTGCAAAGGCACGCAAAGCGTCCCAAGCCTGGCTGTACAACACGCCACCACCAGCAACGATAAGAGGCTTTCTGGACGCCTTCAAAACTGCAGCCGCGCGCACCAGTTCGGCTTCTTCAGGCGGTGGCCGGCGAAAGTGCAGGATTTCGGGATTCAAAAAAGATTCTGGGCAATCAAACGCCTCAGCCTGAACGTCTTGCGGAAGCGCCAGACACACCGGCCCACAGGACGCTGGGTCGGTCATGACTTGTATGGCGCGCGGCAAGGCGGTCAGTATGTGTTCCGGGCGCGTCAGGCGGTCAAAGTAACGGGTAACCGGTCGAAAGCAGTCGTTGGCGCTGACGTCGCCCTGCTGAAAGCTCTCCACCTGTTGCAACACCGGGTCAGGCGCGCGATTGGCAAAAACATCGCCCGGCAGCAGCAGCAGCGGCAGCCGATTCACGTGGGCAACCGCAGCCGCCGTGACCAGATTGGTTGCGCCGGGCCCTACGCTGGTGCTGACCGCCATCATGCGCTGGCGAAACCGCGTCTTGGCGAAGGCGATCGCGGCGTGCGCCATGCCCTGCTCATTGTGGGCGCGGTAGGTTTTGAGACGGTCACGCGATTCATGCAGCGCTTCGCCCAGCGCCACCACGTTGCCATGGCCAAAGATGGCAAAGACGCCACCACAATAGGGCTGCACTTGGGTGCTGCCATCCACCAGTGTGGTAAGGGCCTTCAAGGCAGACAGGTGTCTGACCAGCGCCTGCGCCATCGTGAGTCTTTGGGTTTTCATGAAAGTTCGCTCTTGATCAGGAGATGTTTGAACTGTATGCGTCAAAGAAGCGGTGCATCGGTTTTCATACTCGCGCACCGCGATTGCGCCAAGCTTTGACCAATACCGCGAAGTTGGCCTCGACCTCACTTTGCAGCAACCCGTCGTCAATTTCTCCCCGAAACCAGCGTAGCGAGGCGTCAGCCCATAGCGAGCGCCCCACCATGAAGCCTTTGACAACCGGGTTCGTGGCCTCTGAAAAACTGTCTGCCAAGTATTGCAGTGGCTGATTTAATCCCAGGATCACTGCGCCACGACAGTGCGGATCCCGCTCGGCAATCAATTGGGCCAACCTGGACCAGCCATCTGTCCGCATCGGAGCCAGCTTCCACCATTCGGGTTTGAGGCCAAGGTTGTACAGGCGCTTGATCGCGCGCAGTGTGGCTTCATCCTCAGTGCCAGCAGGCGTGACCGCCTTGGGCGGGATGACCTCAAGCAGCAGCTCGTTGCCCGACTCACGCGTGGCTTCCCACAATTCCAGCAGCTTTTGCTCCTGCTCCAGGCGCAAATCCACGGGATCGTCCGGGTGGTAGTGCACGAGGCACTTGACCACTTGTTCGGTGGGCCAGTGAATCAGCGCACTACCAATCGAAGACGTCGCATCAAAGCGCAAAGGACGCGAGCCCGGCAACTCCACCGGGCGCCCGACCCACCAGCCCCGCCCGGTAGCGGCTGCCAGCGCGTCGCGGCCGTAGTCGCCTCCATCAATCAAAACGCCCATATGGCCTTGCAGCTGGTGTTCGCGCTCGGCCCGGCCGGCCGCCTCGACCAGCATACTTTTCAGAACCGGAATTCGCGTCTCCGGCGCTCCCGCTTCGCGCGCCATATCGAGAAACTGGCTGCGATGGTCGAAGGCCATGACACACAGCTCATCCCAATTTGGCCGGGCCACGGTAACCCGATGCAGGTGCGCAAGCTGCCGGTCAGCATCAACCTTGGGGTTGCGGCTGCCACTAAACCAGTG
>JAHEBY010000253.1 GCA_024642025.1 Comamonadaceae bacterium
CGTAATGTCTCTGCTGCTGGTCTACCGGCATGCCGAAAACATCAGCCGCCTGATCAAGGGAACCGAGTCGAAGCTGGGCGCAAAGAAGAAAAAGGCCTGATCAGGCGTATTTCGCCGCATACGCTCCCAGCTGCAACACCAGATGGTGATTGAGCCGGGACTGCACGGACGAAGCGGCCAGCGCCGCCTGAATGAGCGGTGGGGCCTCCGCCGTGCGGTGCAACCTCGGTTGGGCAAGTGTTTCACCCCGATCATCGATGACGATGGCCACATGCGGATGATTGACCTTGGCACTGCGGCTGAGCACGATCGCCACTTCATTGGTGTCCAGACGCACATAAGTGCCGGGCGGGCACAGGCCCACGGTGCGCACCAGTGCATGGCCTATTTCGCTGCCGCTGCTGGCCCCCGCGCTGACAATGGCGCGCGCCGAATCCGTGGCGCTGCGCCCCGTGCGCGATTTGCGCGGGCTGATCATGGCGGCGTAGCGGTCCACAATGCGCAAAATGCGAGCCAGCCGGTTCACCGGGGCAATGGCGCGGAGCTCGCCACTGTCGGTTGATTCATCATGGTGGTAAGAGACCACATCAATCCACAGCTTGTCTGCCACATCCATGGTCTCCAGCAGACGGCTGCCTTTGACCGCATGCGCCCGTATGGCGCTTTGTTGCTCGGAGGAAGGACGGTCATACTGGCTGGCCAGCACGTCCTGCATCAGGGTCATGGCCACGTTCATGGTGAACGCGGCGTGCACCAGGCTGTCGCGCTCGCGGATGCCGATTTTCAGCTCAATCGCGATCAGGTGCGACAGCACCGCACACACCAGCGCGTGCGATGCGCTGTAGCCCACCGGCGAATTGGTGGCCAGCTGAAACAGCAGATACAGCCCCACGTTGGCATCGCGCTGCAACAGGGTTTGCATCCAGCGGTCGTATTGCCACACGCGCTGCTCAAATTCCAGCACCCCAGCGGGGTTGTGCAAGATCACCGCCAGGCCCGACTCAAGATCAGACCACTGACTCAGCAGCTCTTCGTATTCGTTTTCGTTATTCAGATTCATGGCGTCAATAGCGCCGCTCAAGCACCATCTGGTCATTGGTGCGGGTCATTTGAAAGCGTGTCAAAAAGCTGTTGCCCAAGAGCACGGCGGGCATGGCACCCGGCGACACCACCGCGTCCACATCGCTCACCAGCACGTCGCCCACTTTGACCGATGCGAGCTTGATGCGCCAGGCCCGCGTGACGCCGTTGGCCGTGTTCATGGCAACTAGCTGCCCACCCTTGTAGCTGATCCCCATGCGCTCGGCATCGTCCATGCTGATGGAGACCACAGAAGCCCCGGTATCGACCAGCATCTGCACCGTGCGGCCGTTGATTTGCCCCTGCGTCACGAAGTGCCCATTGGTGCCCGCGGTCAGCACCACGCGGTTGCCGGACGCCCCTGCTTCACCGCTGCTGCCCACACTGGCCGGCGCATCACCTACTCGCAGCGTGTGGCGCTTGCCGCCAATCTCCATCACCGCCGAATCGCCCTGGGTCGACACAATCTTGATGCCGCGAAACGTCTCGCCCACCGCCACGCCTTTTGGCGGGCTGCCGTCCACAATCACCAGCGCCTTGGCGCCCATCATGCCGGCCAGCGCTACCGACTGAGCCAGCGACGCCGTGGCCGACACCGCCAACAGGCCGGCCAGCATGCCGGCCCTGAAAAAAGCAGAGCGCATGAATATCAATCGCGAAAATTATCGAAACTCAGCGGCAGGTCAGTCATTTCCTTGCGGATGAGCGCCATGGCGGCCTGCAGGTCGTCACGCTTGGCACCGGTCACGCGCACCGCATCGCCCTGGATGGCCGCCTGCACCTTGAGTTTGCTGTCTTTGATCATGCGCTGGATTTTTTTGGCTGCATCAGACTCAATGCCGTTGCGCACCTTGATCACCTGCTTGACCTTGTCGCCACCCATTTTCTGCACGTCGCCCACATCCAGAAAGCGCACGTCCACATTGCGTTTGGTGAGCTTGGTGCGCAGCACATCATCAATCTGCGTCAGCTGGAACTCGGCATCGCCAATCAAGGTGATCTCCTTGTCCTTGATTTCAACGCTGGCACTGGTGCCTTTGAAATCAAAGCGGGTCGCGATCTCTTTGGCGGTGTTCTCCACGCCGTTTTTCACTTCAACCAGGTTGGCTTCGCAGACGGTATCGAAACTGGGCATAAGGTGGCTCGAAATGGCAGTGAGACAATGCCGCCATGTTAGTCGAGAAAAACGTTCCACTCCAAGCCTGCAACAGCTTTCACATCGTGGCCAAAGCCCACGGGCTGGTGCGCGTGCGGTCTGAAAGCGACGTGCTGGCGGTGCTAAAAGATGCTGAACTGGCCGCCCAGCCCAAATTTGTGTTGGGTGGCGGCAGCAATATCGTGCTCACGGGCGACGTGAAACCGCTGGTGCTCAAGGTTGAGGTCATGGGCCGCCGCTTGGTTGAGGAAACGCCCAAAGCCTTCATCGTGGAAGCTGGTGCCGGCGAAAACTGGCACGATTTTGTGGCCTGGACGCTCCAAAACGGCTACCCCGGCCTGGAAAACCTGGCGCTGATTCCCGGCACCGTGGGCGGCACGCCGGTGCAAAACGTGGGTGCCTACGGCATCGAGCTGCAAGACCGGTTTGAGTCGCTGGATGCGATAGATCTGCAAACCGGGCGTGCCTTTACGCTGGACGCCGCGCAGTGCGCCTTTGGCTACCGCGATTCGGTGTTCAAGCATGCCACTAGCCTGGGTCTGAAAGACCGGGCACTCATCACACGCGTGCGCTTTAACCTGCCCAGGCCCTGGAAACCCGTGCTCGGCTATGCCGACCTCGAGCGAAAAATGGCCGACACGGGCGTGAGCCAGCCCAGTGCGCAGCAAATCTTTGACTGGATTTGTGACATCCGCCGCGCCAAACTGCCTGACCCGGCCGTTATTGGCAACGCCGGCAGCTTCTTCAAAAACCCCACTGTCACGCAGCACCAGTGCGACGACATCATCGCCCGCGAACCCAAAATCGTGCACTACCAGCTGGCCGATGGCTCGGTCAAGCTGGCGGCCGGCTGGCTGATAGATGCCTGCGGCTGGAAAGGCAAGTCGGTCGGGCAGGCCGGCGTCTATGAGAAGCAGGCGCTGATTTTGGTGAACCGCGGCGGCATGGCCGATGCCGGCGGTGTTGCAGGCATCGGCGCCACCGGTGGCGAAGTGATGACACTGGCCAAAGCCATCCAGACCAGCGTGTACGAGCGCTTCGGCATCCTGCTGGAGCCGGAGCCGGTGGTGGTTTGATTTACTATAAAAATAGTAGCATAAAAGTCATTCTTGACAAGGGCTATCGGGCTAATTAACTAGATAAAAGCCAGCTTTCTCCTTCAACTCCCATTTGGAACTGGCTGAAGGCCTCGGGTACCATGGCGTTTGCATTCATTGGTTGACTTGCCGTCGTTTCTTTTAACTTCCATTTTTTCCCCATGACTCTTCGTTTCAAGCTTTCTACGTTTGCTGCGGCCGTTGGCCTTGGCTTGGCATTTGCTGCAATGCCCGCTCACGCCCAATTTAGTGGGCTGCTCGACAGCCTTAAAAACCTCGCAACCCCTGCTGGAGCAGCCTCTGCGCCAGCTACAGCTATAGGTTCAGCACCGTCGGGCGATGCACCAGCCGCGGTAGCACCGCCACCTGTGGTGGTGGACCCCGCCCAGATCAGCGCAGCCTTGCAGGCCACCCCAACCGTTCTGGACACCTCGGGCAGCCTTAAGGGCGCGCTGGACCAGCTGCGCGGCAAACGCTTTTACATTTCGGAATACCGGGTGCTGTTTGAGCAAGGTGGTAGCGTTGCGGCCAACACCCGCGCAGCCTACCTGGGCGGCACCAACTATGGCGCCACCCGCATGACGGTGCGATATGCCGCCCCGGATTACGACATCGGCCTGCTGCAAGCCATTACCGACAAGGCCTACGCAGACCTGCTGGCCCGTCTTGAGGCCGCGGGCCTGAAGCCCGAGCCGGCCGACAAAATTGCCACCGAGTTCGGGCAGGTCTACGAAGCAACAGTAGAGGGCAGCAAGCCCGGCGCACCTGTAATAGAAGAGTTCAACCCAGGCCATGGCAAGCGAAGCTACGTCGTCATGTCACCCACCGGCATGAAGCTCAACTCCCGTGGCTTTGCCGGCTTGGGCGCTGGCAACATTGGCAACCGCATCACCTACGGCAAATCTGGCGTCGAGGGAGTCAGCATCGCGCTGGCCGTGCACATTGCTGCGCTGGAGAGCTCGGGCAACGGGTCATCACTGTTTCGCAGTGGCTCCACCGCCAACGCGTCCGCCGCGCTGGAAATTGCAGCCGGGCCAAAAATGCCGCTGTTGCAAGGGCACGCCACCGGGATGGGCATGTCCATTGACACACCCCTTGCCGTGCCCGGTCAGTTCGCAAGCTTTCGTGAAAGCGGGGGCTACGACACCCGTAAAGACGCCACCATGATCGGCCTGACCCTGCTGGGCAACCTGGCCGGCCGCGCCGTGAACCAAAGCAAGACTGTCGAGATGACGGTTGATATCGACCCGCCCGCCCTGGCAGCGCTTGC
>JAHEBY010000254.1 GCA_024642025.1 Comamonadaceae bacterium
TTTCGAAGGGCTGGCTTTCTTTACTTCAGCGATCACGGCCGGGCGACCTTGGGCGATTTTGGCGCGCAGGGCACCCACAAAATCCCGGGTCAAGACGCGCGATTCAGCGTCGGCACGCATCGCTGCAAGCGACTTGCGCTTGACCGCAGCAGCCACCTCGTCATGTTTGACGGCAACAATTTTTTCCAGAATACCTGACATGGCCATGGTTTGGCACTTTCCTGTTGGTGCGGCAACCCGCCAAACCGTCGATTTTCGCAGAAACCTACTCGTGCCATGTTGGAGGCTCGCCGCACGGGTGATAACCTCGACCCATTCTTTCTGTCAGAAATTGGACTCTCACCATGAACAACCACGCGCCTGGCAAAAACGCAGTCAGCCAACGGCCATCAGAATCCGACCTTCTATCACGCCTGCAATTTGCCGAGGCGCTGGCCCGCACCTGCGGTGAGCTGGCGATTCGCGAATCCGCCCAGTTGTCTATCAGCGCCAAAGGCGTGCATGATGTCCTGACTCAAGCCGATCTGGCGGTGGAGCGCCACATCCGGGACGCCGTTGCCAGCGCGTACCCGGGTGACAAGGTTGTCGGTGAAGAAATGGGCGGCCAAAGTGACTTGCCCGATTACGCGGATTTTTGGCTGGTCGACCCGATTGACGGCACCGCCAACTACGCGGCTGACATTCCGCGCTGGTGCATATCGATTGCCTATCTTCGCGCTGGCAAGCCTGTCATTGGGGTGTTGTTTGATCCAGTCATCAACCGCATGTACACCGCCGCCGAAGGCCATGGCGCGCATCAGGATGGCAAACCGATCAAAGCGCGGGCAACAAAATCATTGCAGGGTGCGACGGTTGAGCTCGGTTGGTCCCCGCGTCTGAAGTTTGATGCCTACCTCAAGAATGCCAACGCGTTGATGCAGGCTGGCGGCGCGTTTGTGCGCCGGGGTTCGGGCGCGCTCGGGCTCGCCGACGTGGCCGCAGGCCGTGTAGACGGCTATGCCGAGCTGCATATCAACGCCTGGGATTGCGCAGCTGGCGTGTTGCTGGTGAATGAAGCGGGCGGGAGCTGCAACGATTTCTTCACGCCGGAAGGCGTCCGAAACGGTGGCCTTTTGGTTGCAAGCACCGCAGGTATGTACGTGAGCCTGCTAGGCTTGATGACGAAGTAGCCCGCGTGCTGGCCAGGCCGCACTCCAGGCGGCGCCTGGCCATCATTCGCGCGGGTTCTCCCGTGCTGGTTAATACGGATTGACCCTTCACCGGCACACCTCTAAATTGGTCACGTCACTGTCATATTTTTGACATGCTTTGATGGCAATCGCGCCACACACAACTTTTCTGGAGGTCTTATATGCGTCGGTCCACAATCTCGGGTCTGCTGACTCTATTGCTTGGGTTAACAGCTCTGCCGTCTTTTGCCCAGGGCAGGCTAACCCTTTATTGCAGTTCCGACGAAGCCTGGTGCCAGCTGGCCAAGACCGAGTTTGAAAAGAAAACCGGCATCGCTGTCGACATGACACGCAAGAGCTCAGGCGAGACCTATGCCCAGATCAAGGCTGAAGCCTCCAATCCGAAGGGCGACATCTGGTGGGGTGGCACCGGAGACCCCCATTTGCAGGCAGCTGAAGAGGGCTTGACCCAAGCTTATGCATCGCCCGTACGCGGCCAATTGCAGGACTGGGCCAATCGCCAGGCGGTGGCCTCAAAGGTGCGGACTGTCGGCATCTACTCAGGCGCGTTGGGCTTTGGATATAACACCGACCTGCTCAAAAAGCAGGGTTTGCCTGAACCAAAATGCTGGAAAGATCTGATCAAGCCCGCCTACAAGGGCAAGGTGCAGGTTGCCAACCCCAATTCGTCAGGCACGTCCTACACCATGCTGGCGACCATGGTGCAATTGTTTGGCGAGGATGAGGCTTTCAAATACCTCAAGGCACTCAACGCCAATATCAACCAGTACACCAAGTCGGGTTCTGCGCCCATCAAAGCCGCTGGCGCTGGCGAGACCGTCATTGGCATCGTATTTGCCCATGACGCCGTGGCTGTCGCCGAAGCCGGCTTCCCCATCAAAACCGTCATCCCATGCGAAGGCACTGGCTACGAGATCGGTTCGATGAGCATCGTCGGCGGCGCCCGCAACCTGGACAACGCCAAGAAGTTTTACGACTTCGCGCTGGATGCCGATTTCCAGAGCAAAGCACAAACCGTCAAGTCATTCCAGGTGCCGTCCAACAAGGCTGCCAAGACGTCCCCCAAGGCACCTGACCTCTCCAAGATCAAGCTGATCGACTACGACTTTGTGAAGTACGGTTCCTCGGTGGAGCGCAAGCGCCTGCTCAAGAAGTGGGACGATGAGATCGGTTCGCTCCCGCGCTAAATCTTGAAATTGCTGTAACCGTTCAGGGGCATCACCATGTTCGCGCGCCTGGACAGACAGGCGGCCAGCCTCGCGCTTTGCGCGTTGCTGGCTATTTTCATTTTGCCGTGGTACGCCATTCAGAACGGCTTCTGGAGTACCGAATGGGTGCTTGGAGGCTATCCGATGGCACCGGATTCAGCCCCGGCGCTGTTTCTGTGGCTTCAGGGCCGCAACCTGTGGTTGCTACCCGTCGCATTGCTGGCGCTTTTCGCGCTATTTGCTGCCCTGTGGGTTGACGCAGCGCCCCGGAGGGCACGCCTGCTAATCGCGCTGGGCACAGCCGGCATCGCGTACATGCTGCTGCAGGGGTTTGTATTTGGCTTACGTGGCTGGAATGGGGCGTGGCTCACAGCACTCATGGGCGAGACCGAGCAGCGTCAGTTCGGCATGGGCTATGGCGCCATGGTCGCCGCGGCTTGCTTCCTTTTTCTGCTCACGCGTGGCCTTGCGCTGAGAGGGCTGGTCGGTGGCGATGCCTTTGTGGCGGGATCGCTAGGACTGGTCATCGCCACCACGTTACTCTTTATCGGGCTGCCAGTTTTCCAGATGCTGATCATTCCGTTCAGGAACGCGGAAGGTGCCTGGGCGCTTGCGCCGTTTCTTGAGAGACTGCTGGATGCCAAGATCTGGCGCATCGGCTGCTTTTACTCGCGCACGACCTGTGGCGTCGCCTGGAATTCACTGGGGCTTGGGGTTGCTGTGGGCGTGCTGTCAACCTTGCTCGGGCTGGCTTTCGCATTGCTACTCACTCGCACCGGGGTGCGCTTTCGCTCCGCGGTGAAGTCGCTGTCGCTGCTGCCCATCATCACACCGCCGTTTGTCATCGGACTCTCCATCATTCTGCTGTTTGGCCTCTCAGGCAACGTCACGCAGTTCGTGGCGGCACAACTGGGGCTCGAGCCTAGTCGCTGGGTATATGGCTTTACTGGCATCCTGATCGCGCAGTTGTTGTCCTTCACACCGATCGCGTTTCTGGTGCTCATTGGTGTCGTTGAAGCCGTCAGCCCGTCGCTCGAAGAGGCCTCACAAACCATGCGGGCCAGCCGCTGGGACACCTTTCGCACCGTTACCTGGCCACTGATGCGGCCGGGGCTTGCCAATGCATTCCTGTTGGGCTTTATAGAGAGCATGGCAGACTTCGGCAACCCGCTGGTGTTGGGCGGCAACTTCAATGTGCTGTCCACTGAAATCTTCTTTGCGGTGGTGGGCTCGCAGAGCGATCAGGGCCGCGCTGCGGTGCTGGCCATCATCTTGCTGCTGTACACCATTGGCGCGTTTTATCTGCAACAGCGCTGGCTGGGCCGGCGCAGCTACACCTCGGTCAGCGGCAAGGGCGATGGCGGCATGCACCCCCCGCTGCCAAGGCGCATTGCTTACCCCGTTGCCTTCATCACCGCCGCGTGGGGACTCTTCACTGTGGTGGTCTATTTGATGATTGTTTACGGCAGCTTTGTGGAGCTTTGGGGCCTGAACAATACGCTCACCTTCAAGCATTACATCAAGGCGTTTTCAGTGGCCTATGGTGAGTTTGGCCTGCGCTGGGACGGCTCTGCGTGGAACAGTTTCTGGACCACGATCCAGATTGCCACCATTTCCGCGCCACTCACGGCCGCGCTGGGGTTGATCACTGCATGGCTCTTGACGCGACAGGAATTCCGCGGAAAGCGGGCGTTCGAGTTCGGCACCATGTTGAGTTTTGCGATCCCCGGTACCGTGATTGGTGTGAGTTACATCATTGCGTTCAACGTACCACCCATTGAGCTGACCGGCACGGCCGCCATCCTCGTCATTTGCTTCGTGTTTCGCAACATGCCGGTGGGCGTGCGCTCCGGCATTGCCTCACTTTCGCAAATCGACAAGAGTCTGGACGAGGCCTCACTAACGCTGGGCGCGGGCTCCTGGACCACCTTCCGGCGCATCACCTTGCCGCTGATACGCCCTGCCATATTGTCGGCACTGGTCTACAGCTTTGTCCGCAGCATGACGGCCATCAGCGCCGTGATCTTTTTGGTCAGCGCACGGCACGACATGGCCACCAGCTACATCATCGGCCGGGTCGAAAACAACGAGTATGGCGTTGCCATTGCCTATTCCACCGTGTTGATTCTGGTGATGCTCGCCGCCATAGGGCTGTTTCAG
>JAHEBY010000255.1:0-2004 GCA_024642025.1 Comamonadaceae bacterium
TTCAGGCCGTGATTCTCGAGGCGAACCAAACTGCCTGGGGCTGTTCCAGCCGCAGCGGCGGACAGGGACAAAACGCCAGCGGGCGGCTGAAACGGTCGCAGTGGATCGAGCGTTACGGTCTAGATATAGCGCGAAAGCTGGACGCCGAGATCCGAACGGGTTTTGAAAACTTCAAGCACCTGACCACACAAATCGATTGCGATGCCTTTGATGGCGGCCATCTCTATCTGGCCCATCGCCCGGAGAAGCTCGAATACCTGCGGCGGGAGACCCGGGTGATGTGCGATACCTTCGGCTACAAAACCCGGATGCTTGGTGCCGAAGAGGTGCGGCAAAATTACTGCGACGAGCGTGAAATGGCCGGTGCCATGCTGGAGGCCGAAGGCGTGGGCGTCCATCCTTTGAAATTTACGTTCGGACTTCTCAAAAAGGCACGCGCCTTGGGCGTTCGGGTGCACCCGTCAAGCCCGGTGCAGGGCTGGGAGACGATCGATGGTGTACATCATTTGCGAACACCTGGCGGCATTGTGCGAGCGCGGCGTGTGGCAGTCTGCACGGGGGGTTATACCGGTCAAGGCCCCGGGCAGGGTGCAACGGCAAGGTTGAAGAGCAAAATCATGCCGATCCTGTCCAACTCGGTAGTGACCCGCCCGCTGACCGAAGCCGAGTTGATAGCCACCAACTTCCGCTCGCGAACCTTCCTTACCGACACACGCACACTCCGCTTCTATTACCGCTTGCTCAAAGACAACCGTCTGCAAATCGGTAGCCGCAGCTCTGTCGATGGTGCCGACGCCGAGGCCCCCCGGCACTTAAAGCTCCTGACCGATGCCATTGCGCGCAAGTTCCCGCCGCTTGCCGGAATCAAAATTGACTATTCGTGGTGGGGCTGGGTGGATGTCAGTCACGACATGATGCCCCGCATCACCCGGCCAGACCCGGCCCACACAGTTTGGTACGCGGTGGGGTACGGCGGAAACGGCGTTTCATTCTCGACCTGGGCGGGCAAACGGCTGGCCGAGAGAATCGTGGGCAAAGACAGTGGGCAGGACGTTTTCAATTTGCCGATATACAACTCTGAACTGGAATATCCGAACATGTTTGGACTGGTTCGGTCATCGGCCTTTGCACCTTTTCGAAGGCTGGGCCAGCGGCTCCTGTACAAGTGGTACTGGTATCAGGACGAAAAATGAGCTTGGGTATTTGAGCCGAGCGTGGTGTGTCTGCTCAATTTGGCCGATTCAAGCTCGCACCGGTGCGCCGACCTGTAATTAACCCGGTGGCCAGCGCGGTGCCGAAAACAATGACCACTCCGCACATCAGAGTCCACAGCGTGACTCTTTCACCCATGAACAGTGCGCCATAGCTCAGGGCGAAAACCGGCACAACAAAGGTGACCGAGAGCGCACGCGCCGGACCGGCACGTTCTATCAGTCGAAAGTACAGAATGTAGGCGACGCCTGAGCACACCACGCCCAACACCGCAAGCGCCAACCACGCGGTGGCCCCTGGCGGGTTTTCAGGCCAAAACCACAGCGTTGGAAATGCAAGCCCCAACGTGGCACCGATCTGGCTGCCCGTTGCCGTTGCCAGCGGATGTACGCCTTTTAGAAAGCGTTTGGTGGCACTTGCGGCAATCGCGTAGCAGACGGTTGCCAACAGACAGGCCAGCACGGCCCACCCACTGCCGCCGGGCTTGAAACTGGCCTTTGCACCTGCAAGCAAGACCACCCCGCCAAACCCGATCAGCAGGCCGGCAATACGCAGGTTGTTGGGCCGGTCCTTCAGCCAGACCCATGCGACTGCCGCACCAAACAATGGCACGGTGGCATTCAGTATTGAGGTCAGGCCGGTGGTGATGGATAGCACAGCGTAGGAAAACAGTGCGAAGGGGATGCCCGAATTGAGCAAACCAATCAGCAGAATGGGCTTTGCGTTGCGTTGCAGCTGACTCCAATGACCACTGAACCAAAGGATTGGCATCAGGAATGCCGCTCCAATGCC
>JAHEBY010000255.1:2104-4551 GCA_024642025.1 Comamonadaceae bacterium
TCGTCGACAGGCCAATCGAGTATTTCGGGCTGGTGCCGCTGGTTGTCAAACCATGTGCCGGCCAGTCCGAGCGGCGTCGCGGCAAGTGTCATTGGCCCCAAGGGACTTTGCCAGTCGCTGCGGACGATGGATGGGTTAAATTTCATGGTTTTGCTCCATTTTATCATTCATTTTGGCCATTAGCCCCCGTCAAACATGCGTTAGTAGCTATATATTTAATAGCAATTTACAGTTTCGACCAAGCTCGTATGACGGCGTAGCTGCGCCAGGGGCGCCAGGCCTGTGAGGCTTGTTCGGCGAGCCGAGCCGGGCTTTTGGACTCTTGCAAACCCAAGGCCTTGTGCAGCGCCACGTCTCCCGCGGGAAACGCGTCTGGCCAGCGCAGTGCGCGCATGGCGATGTACTGGGCCGTCCAGTCACCAATGCCCGGCAGGGCCTTCAAGGCCGCGACCGTTGCGGGAACATCCGCGCCGGCGTGCAATTGGATTTCCTTGCTGGCAACGGCCCGCGCAATGCTCACAATGGCCGCCTGACGCTGTTTGACGATGCCCAAGTTGCCCAGCGCGTCGCCGCTCGCACCTGCCAGCACTGAGGCCTTTGGGAACAGGCGCGACAGCTCGGGGTAGGGCGTATCAATGGCTTCGCCAAACGTATTGACCAGCCGTTGTGCCAAGGTTCGGGCAGCCGCCACCGTGATTTGTTGCCCGAGTACCGCGCGCACCGCGAGTTCGTATCCGTCCATCGTGCCAGGCACCCGTAGTCCGCCGGTACCGGGAAATCTGTCTTGCAGCAATCCGTTGAAAGCCATCGGATCGGCGTCCAGGTCAAATGCGGCCCTGACGCGACGAATCACCAGTGGCAAGACCTCGCGCAATGTATCGCTCACCTGAAGCACCACCTGGCAACGCGCCATGTCAAAGTCTGCCATGAGCCAACCGGCATGCACTTTTCCTCCTGTTTCAATACAAAATGTCCTTCCAGCCCTCTTGTGATATGAATTTATAGCTATATATTCAATAGCGTTCATGCTGCGATTCGCGATGAAGGTCAGCATGGCGTCCACGTCATAGGGTGGGCGGTAGCCCAGCTTCACCGTGATATGGGTGCCATGGTGGGTTGGGGCTGACTCGCGCAGCTGCGTGGGGCTGAGCCGGTAGTGCGCCAGAAACGCGGCGTTAAATCGGCGTACGCTGGCGTAGCCGCTGGCCAGGGCAATCTGCGTGACCGGAATGCGCGTGTCGGTCAACAACTGCTTTGCGGCAAGCAGGCGGCGTGTTTGCAGGTATTGCAATGGCGACACGCCGAATTGGGCTTCAAAAATCCGTCGCAGATGCCGGTCGCTGATGCCCAGCCGCGCTGCCAACGCCTGGACCGACGGCCCTTCGTGCGCCCAGGCCTCGGTTTCGTCCAGCAACTTTGCCGCTTGATGCGCGAGGATGTAGGAGGCATCTTGTGTGGACCACACCACCGAGTGCGGTGCCAGCTCGGGTCGGCAGCGCCGGCAGGGGCGAAAGCCCGCCTTTTCAGCCTGGGCGGCGTGGTCAAAAAAGCGGCAGTTCTCGCGTTTGGGTGTTTTCACGCCGCACACTGGGCGGCAGTAAATGCCGGTTGAGGTCACGCCTGTGAAAAAGCGGCCGTCGAATCGGGCATCCCGCGCCTTCAGGGCAAGGTACCGACCGTTCTGAAGGTCATCGAGCTCGCGTTTTGCAGGCTTTGCGGACTGGGGTGCTTGGGTGGCTGGCATGCATTTGATGATACGCGCCACGCCATGAGGTACTAGCCGTTTTCGGACATATGCATCGGTAGCCTCAAGCGCGGTTGCGCGCGTTCTGCCGCCTCAGTTTCGCCCGTAAATCTCGCACAGCCGGGCAAGTTTCTGCGCGTGATGTGGTTGAACCTGGTGCCAGTCAAAGCGCCATTCCCAGTATCCTTCTCCCACACCAGGCAGATTCATCCGGCTTTGGCCATCCAAGCCCAGCACGTCCTGCATGGGATGGATGGCGGTGTTTGCAACGCTGGCGCACGACGCACGAATCAGCACCCAATGAATCTGGGCTTCGTCATCAGCCTTGAGTGCGAGATATTCCTCAACATGTTGACGCTCCGCCCCACTGGCGTCTTGCCACCATCCTTGAGTCGTGTTGTTGTCATGCGTGCCGGTGTAGACAACCGTATTGGACTCGTAGTTGTGAGGCAGATAGGCGTTGTCATTGCCGCCGCCGAACGCAAAATGCAGAATCCGCATGCCCGGTAGTTCAAATTGACGGCGCAACACGCCAACGTCTTCACTGAGAAGTCCAAGGTCTTCGGCAATGATCGGCAAACTGCCAAGTGCCGCGCGAATGGCTTCGAACAGCGGTGCCCCCGGTCCCTTTAGCCAACGGCCCTTGACGGCGGTGGGCTCCTGTGCCGGTATTTCCCAATAGTCGGCAAAGCCCCGAAAGTGA
>JAHEBY010000256.1 GCA_024642025.1 Comamonadaceae bacterium
GACCATCCTTGGTTGGGAACGACTCGATGAACACAGTTGGGGACCCGGGGTCCTCGGCCGTCAGGCAGGGGTAGGTAACGCTGGATTCACGTTCCAGGCGCTCCCAGGTAATGCCCGAAATCGCGGCGTGCATGGCTTGCCGCATTTCTTCATATACCGCCGCCACACCGGCATGCTCACCCTGGTAATGCCAGTTCAAGCCGATGCGGTTGGCAATTTGCTGGATGATCCACAAATCCGGCTTGGCCTGACCGGGCGGGTCAATGGCCTGCTTGCCCAATTGCACCATGCGATCGGTGTTGCTGACGGTGCCAGTCTTTTCCGGCCACGCGGTGGCGGGCAACACCACATCGGCCAACCAGGCGGTTTCGGTCATGAAGATGTCCTGCACAACCAGATGCTCCAGCGAAGCCAGTGCATGGCGTGCATGGTTAAGGTCAGGGTCGCTCATGGCCGGGTTTTCGCCCATCACGTACATGCCGCGCACCTTGTGCGGGTCGCTGTCGGGCGCAAGCGCCTTGTGCATGATCTCCACCACGGTATAGCCAGGCTTGTCATCCAGCTTGGTATCCCAGAACTTCTCGAACCAGTCATGGGCGGCTTTGCCGTCCACACGCTGGTAATTCGGGAACATCATGGGGATGAGGCCAGCATCGCTGGCACCCTGCACGTTGTTCTGACCGCGCAAAGGATGTAAGCCCGAACCTGGCTTACCGATCTGGCCGGTGACTGTGACCAATGCAATGAGACAGCGGGCATTGTCAGTGCCATGCACGTGCTGGCTGATACCCATGCCCCACAAGATCATGGCCCCCTTGGCCTTGGCAAACTCGCGCGCTACTTCGCGGATGGTTTGGGCAGGGATGCCGCAAATTGGCTCCATAGCCTCCGGGCTGTAGGCCTTGACGTTTTCTTTCAACGCTCCATAGTTGCTGGCACGGTCCCGGATAAAGGCCTCATCCGCAAGGCCCTCCTCGATGACGGTGTGGATCATTGCATTGAGCATCGCCACATCGGTATCGGCCTTGAACTGCAAGGTACGCCACGCGTGTTTGCCAATGTCGGTCACACGCGGGTCAGCCAACACCAGCTTGGCGCCCGCTTTGGCAGCGTTCTTCATCCAGGTGGCGGCAACCGGGTGGTTCGATGACGGATTGGAACCAATAACGAATATCAGGTCTGAATGTTCGACATCATTGACCTGGTTACTGACCGCACCCGAACCCACACCTTCCAGCAGCGCTGCTACGCTTGACGCATGGCATAACCGGGTGCAGTGGTCCACATTGTTGCTGCCAAAACCGGTGCGCACCAGTTTCTGGAACAGGTAAGCCTCTTCATTACTGCCCTTGGCCGAGCCAAAGCCGGCAAGCGCCTTGTTGCCGTGTTTGTCACGCAGCCCTTTGAGTGTGCTGCCAGTCAAAGCCAGCGCCTCCTCCCAGGAAGCCTCCCGAAACACGGAAGACCAGTCTGCCGTATGACGGTTCAGATTTTGCAAGGCGCCAGGATCTTTGGTCACCCCCTCTTTTCGAATCAGCGGCATCGTCAGCCGCTGCGGGCTATGGGCGTAATCAAAGCCAAAGCGCCCTTTGACACACAAGCGGTTGTGGTTGGCTGGGCCATCCCGGCCGTCAACACTGACGATCTTGTTGTCTTTGACGTTGTAAGTCACCAGGCAACCCACACCACAGAATGGACAGACCGAGTCGATCTTCTTGTCAACTATCTGCGAGCCGATTTGGGTTTTTGGCATCAGCGCGCCCGTTGGGCAAGCCTGCACACATTCGCCACATGCAACGCACGTGCTGTCACCCATCGGGTCGTTCAGGTCGAACACGATTTCGCTGTGCGAGCCCCGCATGGCGTAGCCAATCACATCATTGACCTGCTCTTCTCGGCAGGCACGCACACAGCGATTGCACTGGATGCATGCATCCAGATTAACGGCCATGGCGGGGTGAGACACATCTGTCGCGGGCTGCTCGCGACGCAGCGTCTTGAGCTGCGGCCGCACGGAAACCTTCATGCGCGCCGCCCAGTCGCTCAATTCGCCGTGCTGCTGGGATTCGTCTTTTTCATTCCACTTGTAGCCAGTGTCGGGCATGTCCGACAGCAGCATCTCCAGAACCATCTTCTGGCTCTTGACCGCGCGTTCGCTGTTGGCCTGCACCTCCATGCCCGCCGTCGCGCTGCGGCAGCAGCTTGGAGCCAATGTGCGCTCCCCCTTGATCTCCACGACACAGGCCCGGCAATTGCCGTCGGCGCGGTAGCCGTCCTTGTAGCACAGGTGAGGGATGTCCACCCCATGGCGCTTGGCCGCCTTGAAAATGGTTTCGCCCTCAAAGGCGTGGATAGTCTTCTGATCAAGCTTGAACTCGACAGTTTGCGGCGTAACTTCGGCAAGTTTGGCAGGTGCGTTCATTTAAACGATCTCCTGTGGGAAGTATTTCTGGACACAGCGCACCGGATTGGGCGCCGCCTGACCCAAACCGCAGATTGACGCGTCCGTCATGACAATATTCAGGTCTTCAAGGGTTGTGTTGTCCCACACCCGCGACTCCATCAATTTGACTGCTTTTGCAGTTCCCACACGGCAAGGCGTACATTGACCGCAGCTCTCGTGCTCGAAGAACCGCATCATGTTCAGCGCAGCATCACGCGCCTTGTCTTTCTGACTGAGCACGATGACAGCGGCCGAACCGATGAAGCACCCATGCGGCTGCAGGGTGTCAAAGTCCAGTGGAATATTGTTCATGCTGGCCGGCAAAATGCCACCCGAGGCACCGCCAGGCAAGTAGCCATAAAGCGAATGTCCATCAAGCATGCCCCCACAGTACTCGTCAATCAGTTCCTGCACGGTAATACCAGCCGGCGCCAGCTTGACCCCGGGGTGTTTGACCCGACCACTGACGCTGAAACTGCGCAGCCCCTTGCGCCCGTTGCGTCCAAATCCGCTGAACCAAGCAGGCCCCTTTTCGACAATGTCGCGCACCCAATAAAGCGTCTCAAAATTGTGCTCAAGTGTGGGCCGCCCGAACAAACCCACTTGGGCAATGTAGGGTGGGCGCATGCGCGGTTCGCCACGCTTGCCCTCAATGCTTTCAATCATGGCGGATTCCTCGCCACAAATGTAGGCGCCAGCACCGCGACGCAGCTCGATCAGCGGCAGCTTGCAGGGTGGATTTGCTTGGAGTCTGGCCAACTCAGCCTCGAGAATGGCGCGACAGCCGTGGTATTCATCCCGAAGGTAGACATAGCAAGCATCAATTCCGACCGCTTGGGCTGCGACCAGCATGCCTTCCAGAAACCGGTGCGGATCGCGCTCAAGGTAAGTGCGGTCCTTGAACGTGCCTGGCTCTCCTTCATCAATATTGACTGCCATGACCCGGGGCGCAACTTGCTCGCGAACAATGCGCCACTTGCGGCCAGCCGGGAAACCTGCACCACCCAAGCCACGCAGGCCTGAGTCTTCCATGGCTTTGATAACGCTCTCAACATCCCGAGTGGCACTTGCCAGCGACGCCGCCAAGGCATAACCACCACCTGCCTTATAGGCGTCGTACCCGGTGTAGCCTGGCGCTATTTCGACCGATTCCGCCTTTGGGGAAACACTCTTTTCTGCGTAGTCTGATGCTATGAATTTTGCAGCTTCTGACGCTTTCGGATGAAGGGCTGACGCTGCTTTTACTGAAGAGAGCACACTGTCAACCGTCGCCGCGGGCACCGGAAATTGATGCACTGAAACAGCCGGAGCCTGCTCACAGCGCCCCAAACACGGTGCGGAAATAACCCTCACATCTGAATGACCCAGCAACGCTGGCAGTTTTGCCAGCAAATCTTTGGCTCCAGCCATTTCACAGCTCAGGCCATCACAAACGCGCACGGTCAAGCCAGGAGCCTGCGTGTCGCCCTTTACGACTTCGAAATGATGGTAGAAGGTCGCTACTTCATACACTTCTGCCATCGGCAATTTCATTTCCCGGGCCAGAGCAACCAGATGCCGATCATGCAGACACCGATAAGCATCATTCAGCTTGTGCAGGTGCTCGATCAACAAATCACGTCTGTGCGGGCCTGTTCCAACAAGTGCCCTGACCTCCGAAAGGGACGCGTCGTCCGTTTGCCTGCCTTTGAGCTGACTCTTGCGGCGAATGCGCTCGCGCATGTCGTCCACAGAAGCGAGCTTCGTCATGCCGGCAGCCAATGGGGGATTGGATGTTGCAACCATAGGATTCATACCACCTTAACAGGGGCCGCGCAAGTTTGCCTGCGCGACCCGTTTCAGAAGACTGTGACCAATCAGTTAAAGAACTTGGTCACGCTCAAAGCCGTGCGATAGACACCCCAAGCCAATGGGATACCCACCGCGGCCCAAGCCAACATAACGGTAGCCGAACTGGTTGGTGCCATGCCGTCACGACCCGATCCGGTGCCAACTGCCGACGCAACAGACCGCTCATGGGCCAAACGCTTCTCTTCCGCCAGCTCGCTGTCGGTCATGAAGTATTTTGGATTGACCGGACGCACCAACAGGTTGCAAATCAGGCC